>JAYYHM010000267.1:0-7310 GCA_036148415.1 Planctomycetota bacterium | reverse complement strand
CTGAGTTTTCCGATGGGTTTGTTGGTTTGATGGGATTCAGATTGGATGACCCTTGTGAACCTGCCAAATTCACGTCTTGGCTTTTTGAATCCGCACCAAATCAGTCCCTAGCGTAGGAAGACAAAGATCTGGTCACCAGCTGCTGGACGGTTGATGACAGCTTCTTCGAATTCTGGTGGACCAGCCAAGCCACGAGCTTCGCGTGAAAACCCGTAACGTTCCGTCGGAATCCCGAATCGGTTCAGAGTGAGCTGCTGGTCATCATTTTCATCATGATAAGCTGCCACAGCGAATTGCGGAGGCAGACGATCGACTGGAAGTAGCCAGATGGATTCCCCGTTTTTAATGGGTAACGATTGTGAGATGAATGCCTGATCTTCGCTACTGAAGGTCAAGGGGTTCGCATGAATGGCCGCTTTTAGCGAACCTTGATCATTCGGAGCTCCCGCAATCCGCACTGCGATGATGCCTTGTGCTTCCAAGGTAATCTGTCCGTCTTCTATTATTTCCTCCCCAGTTTGGATCATTTCACTTTCCGGAAATCTCGGTGGCATAAATCGGGTTTGCTGGTACCAGATCAGAATAAAACCGATCGAAACAATGAACATAAAGACAAAAAGAATTAGGTTTCCGTGATTCTCCTTCCAGCGGTTCACACTCGGCGGAGTCTCAGTACGAGAGTCCAGTGCTTGCTGAGGATTCTCTGAAATGATTTGTTCTTCGGTCTGAATTACAGTGTTCGATTGGATACATTCAGACTGTGAATTCAATGCGTTGTCGGCCATCAATATTCATTGAGTGATTGTTGAGAGTGAATTGAGGACGATCCGTATCTCCCCGTGATCAAAGATCATACTGGGTAGATGCTTTGTCGAGGTGGGGCACGGCAAAAAAACTGCGCATCCCTATTCCACGCCAATCATTCGCATTCCATGCTTTCGCTGGAAATGCGTCCATTACTGGCATAACTGCAACTTGGGTGATTTACTGATTAATCCATCGACGAGGTCAAGGAGTCGATCATCTGCCAACGTGATATCTGTTAAATGATCAGTGAAGTCCGTACGACCTCACCCATTTAGCCTGCGATGAGGAGCCCAGCGTCTACAAAGTCGGTCTCCAATAAACCAATCAGAAGATTTTGATTTCGAAGCCAAGTTGGACCCAGGGTTTCGTTATCTTCCCATCGTATTCGCAATTCACTTTGTGGCTGCAAAACTCGCCGCATCGAAACGATAGCTGGGATGATGAAACCAGTAAAATCCATTTTGGGGTGATTCTCAATCCATTGGTACAGTTCCAAAGGAACGGGGCGACTACCCTTTGAGTTGCAGCAATGCACCAGCTCAGCCGCGCAAACTACACCGATACAGGCAACGTAGGGAATGCTCTCGTGGATGTGCAGGTGCAGGCTCTCCTTCACGAAAGCTATCGGTTCGGAATCTTGCAAATCCTCTAACCAATCGCACGCAATCTCATTTTCGAAGGTTTCAATTCCCCAAGGATTCATTTTCCTTGTCCGGTGACTCAGCGAATTGCTATCCGTCCGCCCGCTAGAGGGAAAGCGGGCCAAGAATTTCCAGTGATGAAGGGTCGCCAAGCTCGCAAACAGCTAGCCTATTTGTTCCACCACCACGTTTTTCCGGTGGATGCGGCGAGTGCATCTTCGCGTACTTTCGAACCGCTGGCATCTGCCACTTGATTCTGAACGACCTCAAATCCATTGATGTCCACCCCACCGGATGCGGTGACTACCCAACCGGAGCGTCCTTTGATGAAGCTGCAGTGGGGTTCAACCGCTTTGGGTGTGTTGAAGGAGGCAAGTTCAACAGATTGACTCTCTTCAGCGAATCCCAAGAGGCTTAAACCGGCTTTCTCGGCCAATCGTTCTTGAACGATCAAAGTAGCAACAACAGTGAGATCCATCATGTTCTGCAGTTCTGAAAAGACTGGCATCTTCTTTGATAGATCTTCGTAGGAGTCTGTCATTTTGTTTGCCCAAGCTTGGGCCATTTTGTCTACACCACCACGTCGAGTCGATCCATCGTCATTCACGATGTCTTGCTCTGTTTTGGTTTCCACGCCTTGCCCGGATAGCTTCCAAGCCAAACCGTCTTGGCTTTTGCCAAGTGCGTCATAGCTACATGCCATCCACCAACGAGGATTTTGGTTTTTCGTCTGTTGGCTGTTGCGGGACATTTCTAAGTAACTTGGAAGTGTCGTTACCTTGGATTCCGTCAGGCCCATCGCAACACGCTTCATTTCAAAGTCAGCGGCAACGAGAGTTCGTGCAAAGCGGCTGTCGTTGGGAACACCGCTGAGATAAATCATTTGAGGACCGAATGCTTCTCGCATTGCAGCTTCGAAAGCAACCGGGCTTTGCCCAGGGCGCAACTTGATTCGTCGCAGTAGTTGCTGCAAGCGTAGACGCCCTTCATCGGTTGGCTCGATGGAACACGTGATCCCGTTTTGGCGAGCGTTCTCGACGCTTCGCAGCGCAACGGTAAGGTCTTCTAGACGCATGGTTGCTTGACCGGAGATTTTACCGACTACAAATCCATCCTCTCGCATTTCCCAAGGCTCAGCGGGGCCAGCCAAGATGACATCTTGATTCTCTTGGTCGACAAAGACGTACGAGATTCTTTGCAGTCCGGCAAGGAATCTGACTTCCGAGGGGATGTCTTTGCCGGATTGCTTACTCTCGGCTACCGCCGCTTGCAGACCTTTGAGAGAGATCATCCGCATCTCTGCTTCCTGTTGCAGATCACCTGGTAATGCCCGATTCGCATTTTGCAACGCGTTGGCCATTTGCTGGCGATCTTCAAGCGTCGCCGCTCGAACAACACCCGCCGCGTCAACGACTACACCACCAACGGCTTGCTGGCCGCCGAATCTCCCGCCGGCACGCGCCGAGTCGGTGATTGAGAAGAGGCCGAAAGCGACGGTGAAAACAGAAAGACAAAAACGTTTTAGGTCCGAATGGATCACAGTGGATCTCCGAAGCGACCCGCCAAGAACCAGAGTTCACGGCGGTGAGGGGAATTGAGCCAACAAACTGTTCCTATTGTGACCAGCAATTCCAAAAATTCGAGGAAAAAACTGGACGCTCGTAGAATAGTTATCGTTGCAAAACAGAGCAACAGAAGCTTTCTAGCCTTTGTGGTCTACCTAAAGCTAGGGAAATTGTGGGTGGAAAAAGTCCCAATTTGCAGAAAAGCAGGCAATTTTCCGTGATCGCTCACTATTCAAGGGGTGTGTTTGAAGACAAATGTTCGAGGTTTTGGCAGGATTTAGCCGCTGAGTCATGCTTTTTTCCCGAAAATTCTCGGATCTCAATTCCGGTTTACTCACCTCCGCCGCTTCACAGGATTGCCCACCTTGGGTGTCAAGTAACCGGGAGCCCGTTGAGTTTTCCAGCCCCTTTTTCTACGATCGGGTCGGTGAATCGCCGAGGACTTCCGCTTTTTAGCGGTATTTTTGGCTCAGCTTATCATAATGCTGACGTGGATGACTTTGTTTCAATCCGTGCATCGATGGGATCGTTGGCGATGCCTTCACATGCTGGAATGCATAGCATGATCACACTTTTAGGATTCTTTCGGGGCTATGTCCTTTGAATGCTCAACCTCCAAAATCGTTATCCCCTTCGGTCAGCCAAGAATTGAGCTCTGCCAAAGCCTACCTGGTTCTCCGATCGGCAGGTCGTTGGAGCGACGTCTTTAGAATGTGCCACCCCGAAGAGGTGGTTCTCGGAAGAGCTTCATCCAATCAGATTGTCATCCGAGATCAGCAAGCCAGTCGCCATCACGCAAAAGTGGTTTGGCATCAGTCGGGCTGGAAACTTTGCGATTTGGGTAGCGTCAACGGAACCTACTTGAACGGAAAACGCATCTCTTCCGATGAGCTGCTCAACGATGATGATGTGATCCAAATCGGCGGCTGTGAGATTACATTTTCCAGAAAAATCCCTGGGTTAAGCCACGCAGCACCGGAAGCTGCAGATGTATCGCAGTCATCGGAAGATCAGATGACGATCGAAATGGATCCACGAACCATCACGGATCGGCGAAGGCACAGTACTTATCTCGAGGGTGAAATATCTCAACTCGCTCAATCGAAAAGAACTCTGAAATCTAACCTCGCACTCGGTCAAGAGTCCAAGCACCCTACCGGAGGATCTGAAGCTCCGCACCGTTTATTGCAATTGGCATTTCAACTTGCAAGATCCGACGACGCTTCGAAAGTAGTCGAGCTTGTTTTGGACGACTTGGCGGAAGCGATTCAGTTTGAAAGCGTTGGGCTCTACCTACCTAAGGCGAGTTCATCTCAGAATCGACTACCCGAAATTACGCTAGTCTCTACCCGCCAAAATGGTTCTCGAAGTTATCGACGACCACCCGAGTCATTGACTGCCTCAATCTCGGAAGGGGATGCCGAAGCAATTCTCGCTCGCAATGTTTTGGGTGATCCAGGGATTGCAACGGAGAATAGTCAAGGTGAGATCGATGTGGAGAGTGTGATCCTAGCACCGCTTCGAGATCGGGACGGCAAGCATCGTGGGATGATCCATCTCACCACGGACTCGGGAAGTAAACCTCTGCAAACTCGCGATCTTGAGTATGTCGTTGCGGTTGGAGAGATTTTAACCGCGAGTTTGGTTAATTTAGCGGATCGAAAAAAGCTTGCCCGCTCCCTCAAGAAAACCAAGCAGCAAGTGAAGGATTTGCAAAGGCGACTAGGTGATAAGGTAAGGATTCTTGGTAACAGTCAGCCGATGCAAGATTTAGTCGAGAAAATAGGGCTCGCCGCACCCACGCCGGCGACGATTTTGATCCGCGGGGAGTCAGGAGTCGGTAAAGAGCTTGTCGCGGCTGCGTTACATCACGCAAGCGAACGCGCCGAGGGTCCTCTGATTTGCTTGAATTGTGCAGCTCTGTCTCCCACTCTGTTAGAGAGTGAGCTCTTTGGGCACGAGAAAGGTGCCTTCACGGGTGCAACGGAGCGCAAAGCTGGGAAGTTCGAGTTGGCTGATGGCGGGACCTTGATGCTCGATGAAATAGGCGAGATGGATATCGAGATTCAGGCTAAGTTTCTCCGTGTCCTCGAGGGGCATCCCTTTGAGCGAGTTGGTGGTCAGGAAGCGATTCGAACAGATGTTCGTGTCGTTGCCGCGACCAATCGTGATCTGCGTCAGATGGTGGAGGACAAGCGGTTTCGGCAAGATCTCTATTATCGACTTCATGTGGTGGAGCTAATGATTCCTCCTCTGCGTCATCGAGGGGAGGATTGTCTCTTAATTGCTGAGCATTTCCTCGAGCAACTTAATCATCAGATGGGGCGGAAGATTTCCGGCTTTTGCGATGAAGCGAAACAGAAGCTGATGAAGTATCAGTGGCCCGGGAACGTGAGGGAATTACGAAATGTCATCGAGCGTGCAGTTG
This sequence comes from Planctomycetota bacterium, assembly GCA_036148415.1. Taxonomy (GTDB): domain Bacteria; phylum Planctomycetota; class Planctomycetia; order Pirellulales; family Pirellulaceae; genus Rubripirellula. The sequence goes on along the minus strand of JAYYHM010000267.1, from coordinate 1,869 downwards.
TCCTCAATACCAAGTCGATGATCGAAGCTGCCGATTTATCACTTTCTCCAACCTCTGAGAGTCCTCGTGATCAGAGTGCCGTTCAGGAATTTCCCGAGGTCAGCCTCTCCGACCTAGAGAGAAAGCACATTCATCACGTACTTCAGCACACCCAAGGCAATAAGAGCAGAGCTGCTTCCATTCTCGGCATAGAGCGCAGCACGCTTGATCGGAAATTAAAGCGTTATCGATCGGAAGATTAAATTTTACCGGGCAACGCATTGACTAGGTTTTCGGACACCCTTTAAGCGTGGTAATCCACCGAATGACTGCGATTGCCTTCATTGGATGGAGGAGTGTTATTGGGTGGCGGACTGTGGGGTGGAGGATTGGGTGTGACTTGCTTTTCTTTGGCAAGAACCCAAAGATCGGTGTCGATTTCGCAGGAATCAGGAATCGCCTCCTCCTCAGAGCGATCCTTCGTCGAATAGAACGATTCATGGCTTGGATTATGGTGATCGTTGGATCCCTTGGAAGGATCATTCAAATCGTTCACATTTGATTGCTGATAGCGGCCATCTGGATTTCGATCTCCGGTACAAGTACTTTCCGTTGCTTTGGAGGTGATGGTGTGACGATCACTCAGTTTGTCATTGATCCTTACGTTCTCGACAACTTCCTGAGTTTCTCCAGAATGGACCTTCGTAGAAGAGTATGAAATTGCTGTCGTTACTCGGACCGAATGAATGGGAAGCTGCATGAAATGAATGGGTTGCCAGTGTAGAAACGTCTGAATGCGGTTATCCAGGATAATACGTTTGCGTTTGAAATTATCGACGCTGGCTATCGGTCACTCCTGGGAGTAGCCACTCCAGAGTCTCACTCACCTGCTCCAGAGCCTTCCTTTCGATTTGCGGGGAATCGAGAGGACCTCGGACGTTGATCGTCCACAATGTGTATCGCGTTCCGCCAAGAGGCCGTATCAATTGGGTGAATGTGTTTTGTGGACTGACACGAGTATTGAAAGATAAGTCCAGTTCTCTGCGTCGACTCAGGGTACCACCGCCTTGCAGAGCAACCAGATCTCCCCACATCTGGATGTCTTGGAAGGTCGTGGTGTTCCCGTAGAGCGAGAAGCGTATTTGCCCATCGGTGAATGCTACATCCTCAGATGCTTCAAGTCTCAAAAGATTCAGGATTTGAACAATCAACGGCAGTTGATAGACGTTCGCTCCACTGACCCTTGCCGTCCCAGATCCGCGTAGAAGGTCGAAAGCTCCGAGGTTCCCTTGGAGGTGGACCTGCCCGTTGAGCGTTCCAGTCAAATTCTGATCCGAGTATCCGAAATCGGCTAATAGCGTTGGTAATTGAGCGTAGTAAGTGTTCAGGTCCACATCAAAGTTACCACTGGATAGCACTACATTCCCATCAAGGTCTATCAATCCGTCGAACAAGTTCCCGCGAATCGCTGCTAGGGGTTTTTGTTCTTGCGCGGGGTCGAGAGATTGTGCGAGACTGCCAAGGGATAGCAGATCATCCTCAATGGAAAACGGACCTCGGATTCCGGTGATCTGAATATCATGGATGTTCATGGAGTCGATTCGTACATCGCCGAATGCTCGAATCGACGATTCGTCTCGGATTCCTTTTATTGAAACCTCACCGCGTAAGGAGTGTACAGGGCCCACATCTGCAATCCGATTGCCTTCGAGTTGGATCGTGAGATCCCAGTTGAGGACGGGCTCTGGGTGAATAGTATTCGGAATGGCGACGCGAGTTTGCCCTCGAATGTTTAGTGGACCCCGCATTTGAATCGCTCGCATAGCGGCTTGCATCTGCTCGGGCAAAGCGGCAATTAATTCAGCATCAGGATGAAGCCGGCATCCACTA
>JAYYHM010000266.1:0-2602 GCA_036148415.1 Planctomycetota bacterium | reverse complement strand
CAAGAGCAGGTAAATAAACGATCCAAGGGATCGTTTGCCATTTATTCGCCTGTTCGAGATTGATTACTGAAACGAAGGCGGCGATGAGGAATCCAATTCCCAGGAAGAATCTCCCCGTCAGACGACTATCGGGAAGTCTTTGTTGATTAGATTTTAATTCAGATGAATTCATAATAATGTGTTCAGAAAATGTTCTGAGATAGATCTCTGGGCTGTGGTGCTAATTCCAAAACATAAATGAGTGAGCGAGGACGCAGTTTATTGAATCTAAGATGAAGTGCATCGCTGTCTCATCACTTGCGTTGCTTCCGACTACGATTTTGATGAGAGCATCACCCACACCGATCAATGCTTCACCCACAATCAATCCGGCTGCGATCGGTATCCCCGTTTCGGCACTCCATTTTTCACCTAGTTTCTTGTCCGCCAAGAGACGTAGGATGTTACCAACCGTATAGGTCATCGCAATTTGAAAAGGCATGTAGAAGCCAAGAGCAATCAAAACACCAACACCGCCTAGGCCACTGAGGGCAAGGAGTAAACCAAGTCCAGCCCCAGCGGTGTAGCGGTAGGTTGGCACATCTCCACTGAGAATTCCCTCGGTTACGGATGCAAGAGCTTGAGCTTGAGGAGCCGGTAGTTTGTCTGAACCAATTTCATATTGTTCGTTGAGCAAGATCATTAGGAAAATCACAATGATGGGGCCAAGCCAAGCACCAACGAAATGCGCGAACTGCTGACGTCTCGGCACCGCACCGACAAGATAACCCGATTTGAGGTCTAACATCATATCGCTCGCCTGAGAAATTGCGAGGCAGATCGCGGCTCCAACCAACATTGCACTAACAACCGTTTCTGCATTCGAAAGGCCACCGTTACCAATGACAATCAAAATGGTGACTGCGATGAGTGTCATGCCCGATAAAGGGGACCAGTTGGTTCTCCCAACACATTCCGCGACAACCACACCCGCGACCCAAACCCAAGCTGTCCCGAGGATAGCCATTGCAAATGCCCTTCCGAGTGTAATTTCTTCCACTGAGAAGTACGCGATCCCAACCATCACCAATGCTCCGACTCCGATGGCAGTGTACAGCAATCGAATGGGCATCTCATCGCTACTACGTCCGGTGAGTTTGTTTTGCTTCGCAGCTGCATTCATCGATCTTAATGCAGTGGCAATCAAGGGAAACGACGCTGCGATGCCTCCAACGGCAGCGCCGACCAACATGCCAATTCCCAGGGGTCGATAAAGCTCCAGTCGCATGGTGTTGGGTTCGTTCACTATCTGAGATACCGCATCACTGCCAAACTGAGATAGCATTGGTGATAGGAGGAAGTAACAGAGAAAGCCACCGGCACCGAACCAGAATCCACCTTTGCCTGATAGAAAACCGACACCGATGGTCATCACGGATAGGTAAAAGGTAATATTCAGCATGGAGGGAAGACCCAGTTGGGACCCCAAATCCCAATCGTGATTTTCTGGCAGCAAGAGAATCACTAAGAGGTGGCTGACGCCGGAGATGACCGCCCCTGCTAATAGCAAACCCGCTTTACGCACCCCAGCACCAGGCGATTTCAGAATCGTTGCCACCGCAATACCACCTGGGTAGGCGAGTCGGTCGAAATCAATCATCTGTTTCCGGAGCGGTATGACAAAGGCCAGGCCTAATACACAGCCTGTAATGCAGGCAAGAATCATCAGTGGAATATTGAAATCCGCTACACTTTCCATTCCCGAAGTGCGGCTGAGAATGAATAAAGCTGGTACCGAGAACATGATGCCGGAAGAAGCGCCGTTGACAGCGGATGCAATCGTTTGATTAATGTTGTTTTCGACGATGCTGGTTCGGCGAAGGACGCCTCGCAAGACACCCCATCCGAGAATCGCAGCAAGTTCGGATCCCTCAATCGCAAATCCTAAAATGAGAGCTGCATAGCCAATGGAAACAGCAATCAGTGCCCCGATCGCCCAGCCCACGAAGATCGCGGTCCACGTGAACTCGGGATAAGGACCCCGTCGAATAACGGTCCCACCGTCTGGTGAGGGAGTATCTTCGTTTGAATTGCTCATCAAAGAGCCTCTCCTTTGCTCTTGCGGACCCCTGGCTGTCGTGAAGATGGGTATCGCGGTTTAAGTAAGCCGAAACTTCCCCGAATAAGTAATGTAGCCTCGGCATGCCTCAGGATTCAACTTCAACGGCCCGCCAGAGCCGGATTGAACGGGATTTTGCCGATTTCAGAATTGACCGTAGGCGAAACGCTTCTTGAAGTATTTGCCTACATCTGTGACCTGTTAATTCTTCTATTCAACAATTAAGTTATTGCCAGCGGGCGTGAGCTTCGCTTCGGGTTAGATCCTAGCCCCCCGATGCCCGAGTAGCTTTACTGTCTCATGGAAATTGGATGGTGTGCCTTTTTCAGGTGACTCGGGGATTGAGTGAGACGAGGCTCGGCTTTTCTTGCAGTCGCTCAGAGATTTTTAAGATCGATTTTTTGTATCACAAAGAAATCAATTGACTGATTTTATGACCAATCTATTCGAAAATAAAAAAGATGTATCAGTAGTGATCGGCGGGACTGGGGAACTCGGTGGAAT
>JAYYHM010000265.1:0-2691 GCA_036148415.1 Planctomycetota bacterium | reverse complement strand
AAACACACATACGTCCTATGGGATGGCAATCGGGTGGACGGCAGCAACACTCGCTACGCACATCCTAAGGATTTTCACGTCTCACCATTTATGGGAATGGACGCTGAGTATCACTGGAAAATACCGACACCCTCCGAGGTGTTGAGTTTATCTATCGGATCCGTCCGACAGGGAAAGAGAATTTTTCACGCGGATTTGAATCTGCAGCGTGTACCAATGAGTGATCAACAATTGTTCCGTAATGTTTGTCGCTATCCAGTGGCAACATTACAAATCTTGGGGGCAATTTATGCCCAGGCTTTTCGACTTTGGATGAAGAAATGTCAGTTTTACCCACACCCTCAACTGCAAACGGAAGCGAATCGGGAATCAGCCTTGAGCTCCCACACTTTACCGACCTCCGACTCGCCGGTCCGTCACTAATATCCAGTTTGTTCAGGCGGATTGTTTTCGCTCGTCTGCAGTCCATTCATGGCGGATCGCTGGTGATTCGCGACGCGGGTGGAGTGGCCGAATTCGGCGACGCGAATGCGGATTTGCAAGTAACCATTAACGTTCACGATTCAAAGTTTTATCGTGCTGTGGCGACGGGCGGCAGCATCGGAGCCGGTGAGTCCTACATCGACGGTGGTTGGTCGTGTAGTAATCTTACCGAACTGATCCAGCTGTTTTCGAGGAATCTAGAATCTTCAAGTCGGTTGGGCGGTATCGTTGAGAATGTGCTTTCCCTGGCGAGACAAGTTTCTCACCGACTCAACCGAAATAGTAAGGCGGGCAGTCGAAGAAACATTGCGGCACATTACGACTTGTCTAACGATTTCTATAAGTTGTTCCTCGATGAGACGATGACCTATTCAAGCGGGGTATTCAATGATGAGTCGGCTACGATGCGGGATGCGTCAGTCGAAAAGTACGACCGGCTCTGCCGAAAGTTAGATCTCTGTGAACAGGATCACTTACTTGAAATTGGAACCGGTTGGGGCGGCTTTTCAATTCATGCCGCGAAGAATTATGGCTGCCGGATCACCACGACAACCATTTCGGCCGAGCAGCATCGCTATGCCAAGGAGCGGATTCAATCCGAAGGTTTAGATGGGCAGATTGAATTATTGAGCAAGGATTATCGTGACCTGAAAGGTGTGTATGACAAGCTGGTTTCAATTGAGATGATCGAGGCGGTGGGCCAACAGTATCTCCCGACCTATTTTCAGCAGTGCTCAAACCTTCTCAAGCCCAACGGACTTTTTGCTTTTCAGGTAATCACGATTCCTGATCAGAGATACGACAGCTACCGCCGCTCGGTGGATTTTATTCAAAAGTACGTTTTCCCAGGAGGTTTTCTGCCATCTGTCGGAGCTCTCTCCTTGGCCGTTGGAAAGTACACCGACATGCATTGGATTCATTACGAGGACTTTGCAGAGCACTACGCTATCACGCTAAAGAAATGGAGAGAGAAACTCTTCGAAAATGTAGCCGCGGTTCGTGAATTGGGTATGAGTGATTCCTTTTTAAGACTTTGGGAATTCTACCTCTGTTATTGCGAGGGCGGTTTTCGAGAAAAGCAGATTGGGGTTGCGCAGGTTGTTTTGGAAAAGCCTGAGAACCGCAGGCCAGCCTCGTATCCAGGATTGGGCTGAAAATGATAGCTTGTCTGATTGTTTTCTGCTGCGTCGTGATTACCTGCATGACGGTCATCACCACCATTGCATCCCTGGATCGAAGTGTCGTGGTGGCTGGTGTAGGGCTGTGGCCTGATCCTTGGTTTGTTGCAACCCTTGCAGATGCTTACTTTGCGTTTCTCACTTTTTATTTATGGGTGGCGTACAAGGAGACGCGTTGGAGTTGGCGATTGGGTTGGTTAATCGCAATCTTGTTACTCGGCAACTTTGCCATGGCAGCATACTTGCTTAAACAGATTTTAGGCACGCGTCCTTACTCGGTTGAGTCTCTGCTTTTGCGAGATTCGACTTCCGCAAAAAACTATGAAAATGCGAGTGTTTGATGACATTAATTCAAATGGCCGAGAGGCGATGGCTACCGGATCCTGTGATTCGAATGGGTATGAGACGCCTGCTGAAGGAGCGTCTCGAGCAAGAGCATCAAATTACGGGAGGTGATCACGCAGCCGCCGTTGATGCCTTTGCTGAGCGACAACGTCGTAGTGTAGAAACGATCGAAACGCATCTGGCCAACGAGCAGCATTACGAGGTGCCGGCAGAATTCTTTTTGAAAGTCTTGGGTTCTCGGCTGAAATACAGTTGCGGTTGGTGGGAAAACGACGACGCCACCTTGGACTCATCCGAGGTATCCATGTTACGAACGGCGACGGAGCGGGCTGAGATCTCTGATGGAATGAGTATCCTTGATCTCGGATGTGGTTGGGGGTCCATGACATTATGGCTAGCCGAAAATTATCCCAACTGCCGGATTACTGCCCTTTCCAACTCGAGGAGCCAGAGAGAGCACATTGAATCGGTTTGCCGTGAACGTGGTTATCAGAATGTCCAAGTGATTACCGCAGACGTGGGAGAGTTTGATACGGATAGACGATTTGACCGCGTAGTCTCGGTTGAAATGTTGGAGCATGTGAGGAATCACGAGTCGTTGTTTGCACGTATCGCCAATTGGTTGAACCCCCAAGGGATCTTCTTTGTACATGTGTTCTGTCATCGTCAACTTGCCTACACATTT
>JAYYHM010000264.1:0-4282 GCA_036148415.1 Planctomycetota bacterium | reverse complement strand
CGATCTTCTGCTCCGACATTGACATGATCTCCGATTTCTTTTTCGAGGAACGCAATCTCGGTAACCTGAATATTTCCTTCGATAACGTTACGTTTGTCCTGAATGCAGTTGACGCATTGGCGGGCGACGAATCTTTCATTGAACTCAGAAGCCGTCGCCCCAAACACCGCACGCTCGTCCGAGTTGAGGGCAACAAACGAAAGTTTTACGAAGAAGCAAATGAAGCTGAGCTCAATGCAGACAAGGCGGCAGAAGAAGAGCTGACGGCTCGCAGAAAACAGTTGCAGGAGCGTGTCACTGAGATCGAGGAAGACGTCGATCTTGATCCGATTGCAAAATCCCAGATGCTTAGACAGGCACAGGAAGCAGAGCAGCAACGTTTGAATCTTGCGGAAGCCAAAATTGAGCAAAACAAGAACGATATGGTGCGAAAGATTCGAGCCAAAACCAACTCGCAGATCAAATCACTAGAATCGTTCATTCGGCTTTGGGCGGTTTGGCTACCGGCCGTACCCGCCCTTGTCGTTGGCCTGTCCGTTTTCTTATCGAAGATCAAAGACGAAAAGAAACAGGTCAGCAGTAAACGTCGTCGTGACGAATAGGCAGTCAGCACCGACAGTCTGAGACCTAAGCGCGTCGACCAGAGAAGCTGGTCGCCTGTTATTGGGTCCATAAAAACTGATCGCAAATCGATTTTTTTAAAACATCATTCAACGTCATTAATTATCCAGGAAGATCGAAATGTCTACGGAAACGCAAGACTCGGCGTCATCCCAAACAGAACAAGAAGCGAGTTCGACTCCAGCTTCGAATCTAAGCGGTCGCACGATGGTATTCGTGGGCGTGGCCGTGGGTTGCTTGGTTATCACCGGGTTGTTCGATGCTATCAGTCGCCCCGCAGCCATTGAAGAATTCGGGAAGATGGGGCAAGAGTTCTATCCAGAATTCACCGATCCCACGACAGCGACTTCGCTCACGGTTTCGGTCATTGATCCAGAGGAAGTCAAGCCTTTGCAATTCAGCGTCAAGCAATCCGATGACACGGGGCAATGGGTGATTCCCTCGCACCACGACTATCCTGCAGATGCGGCAGATCAGCTAGCCAAAACAGCCAGCAGCATCATCGGTATCAAGCGTGGCGCAATGATCTCTAGATGGGAATCCGATCATGCCAAGTATGGAGTGGTGGATCCCGAAACCGATTCCGTGAGTATCGACCAGATTGAAGGGATTGGTAAGCGCATCACCATTGGTGGTCCCAATGAAGCCACATTGGCTAGCTACATCGTGGGCAAGAAAAATGAGGACTCCACAAACCAGTACTTTGTCCGACATCCAAACGAAGCGGAGACCTATATTGCCGAACTGGATATCAATCTCACCACCAAGTTCGGTGATTGGGTCAACACCGATCTCTTGGAAATCACTAACGGTGATATTGTTCGCCTCGATCTCAACGACTACTCCTTTGATGAAATTCAAGGAACCATTACCGGTAATATCGAATCCGTCCTTACAAGAGACTCATCCAGTGCTGACTGGGAGTTAGAGGGAATTGACGTAGAAACGGAACAGGTCAAAACCACTGCGGTCACTGAAACCCTGACCGCTCTAACTAGCCTTGAAATCGCTGGTGTTCGCCCCAAGCAAGCAGGTCTCACACCTGACCTGCAAATTGACCGAGCGGCACTTCGATCTCAAGGCGATTTCGATCGATTGAGTCGAGATTTGCTCTCCAGAGGATTCCTTCTTCAACCAAATCGAGAAAATCAAGAACTGCTCGAACTCATCTCAAGGGAAGGTGAGATGTTTGTGGGGGCGAGCGATGGGCTCCTTTATCGCCTCTACTTTGGTCGTGCATTCACAGGGTCGAATGAAGATCTTGAAATTGGACTCTCATCCGATTCCACGGAAGAAGAGGGCGAAGAGGCTCCTTCCGATGAAGAAGCTGCTGGTGATTCAGCAGAAGACAAGGAGAAAAGTGGGGAGGAAACACCAAGCGGAAAACCTGGAAGATACGTATTTGTTCGCGTTAATTTCGATGCGACGCTTTTAGGTGATGTGCTTAGCAAACCTGAAGAGCCTCAAGAGCCAGCTGAAATTCAAGAATTAAAAGAGAAGATCGCTGCGGCTGCTGAAGAAGCAGCGACAGAGGAGACTGCCCCTGAATCCGAGACGGAAGGCTCAACGGAAGAGGAAGGCACAGAGGAGGAAACTCCAGACGAGGAAGATACACAAGAGCAAGATGAAGAGGACTCGTCCGAGCAAGAGGCTGAGGCGGTAGAATCGGATGAAGAGAAGTTAGCTCGAATGCAAGAAGAATTCACTGCAGCTCAAGCTGCCTATCAGACGGAACTAGCAGCCTTCGAAGAGTATCAGCAAAAGATCGAAGATGGAACAGAAAAAGCAGTTGAACTGAATCGTCGCTTTGCGAAGTGGTATTACGTGATTCCAGGTGAAAGCTATGACAAACTTTCTCTGGATCGCGACAACATCGTCGAACCTAAACAGGATGAAACCTCAGAAGATCCAGCTGGTGGGGCAGGCCTGAACGTGCCTCAAGGTTTGAATGTTCCTGGATTAAACATACCGGGTCTTGGTGGTGCCATCCCAGGTGGCGTGATCCCGGGCGGAGCAGGTTTAGGGGGAGCGGACTTGGGTGGTCCTGATGCTGCCGCCCCGCCTGAAACGACGGCCGACCAACCGAGCAGCTCAACACCTGACTCGGAAACATCAGCTCCGAGTCCACAAGAGAATACCTCATCTGCAGAAGAGCCAGAAGATTCAGGCTCAAGCACTGAACAGGAAAGCACTACGAATGAAACTTCGGAACCAGAAGGGACTGAGGAATGAGCATCCTCGGATTTGATGGCGGAAGCCTCGGGTGATTCCAAATAAAAAATCGAACAGAGTAGGAGTCGCAAAGCCAACTCAGATTCTAAAAAGCGAACGAGAATCAAGCTCAGTGATTCATTAAATTGCGAGGCCTTTTCGTGAACGCAAACGCACGACCATGAGAAGAATGGCCAAGGCAATGAAAAGAACGGTGAAGGAGAGATAAGCGATCACGATGGATGGGTCGCCGATATTTGCAGGATTCTCGTCGTAGACGTACTTCAGGTTCTCGTCGAGAGGTATCGCAAATAAGGCGGAGAAAGGACTCAAGAAGCCAAAGAAGTCCACGAAGGCTACCGTGGAATCTGCGAACCCAAGCAGCTTCGTGACGTAACTGGTCGCAGGTGGGAGAACATATAGCACCAGTAGAGCGGCATAGGTTCCTATCAGCGAGATCGATGTCCGCGAACTAAAGAGTGAAGCAAGGAGAGCCAATACCGAGTTGGCAAGGCATACAAGGACCACGACAGCCAACATCTGGATGACGGCAAGCCAGTTACTCCAAAAACTCATATTCAATGCGACTCCCAGCAAAAACGGCCACACCAAAAAACTAGTAAGGACGCCCGCGACCCTGAATCCGACCACAAACTTTCCAAACAGAATCTGCCAAGGGGTTAGATTCGTGGTCAAAAGTAGCCCAAGCGTCTGTCGCTCGCGCTCACTAGTCATACTGCCGGCCAGAAACACCGGTCCAACGAGCAGATTGAAGACGATCACGTAGATGGGAAACCAAACGCACGACTCAATCTGCCAGAACAGGAAAATGCCCATCATGGGAATCGCCAACAGCATGCTGATCTGAATTGCCAAACGTAACATTAAAGTCCCCTGGCTAAAGATCTCCCCGTGTAACTCTTTATCGTAAACAGGATTGCAACCATCGGGCATCAAATCCCTTTTACGAGGTGGTGCAAATAAGCGATCCGGAAATTGATCAGATTGAATCACCAAGCCAACGGCCTGTTCACTTTCACGATCGAGATCAATAACTTCATGGCCCTCACTACCCAAGTCAGGAGGGTATAACATGCGCTTCGCTGAAGCTGCTCCCATGATCACGACGAAAGAGAGCGCGATCGGTGGGAGGACCAAGACAATGAGCTTTAACCTCAACGCCCCGTCCTGCTCTAAACTTTGCCATAGGAAGATAGCTCCTAAAACCATTGGTAAAATCACCAGATAGCTGACGACCAATGAGTGGCTGGTCTTTGAAAAATAACTGCTGCAAAAGATGCTGATACTTCCAAATAGGATGATGGAGATCAGCAGACCTAAATAGGCAGCGAGCACCTCATAAACACTCAATCCACCAAGTGGCAAGCAGAGAACCATGATGGGAATAGAAGCAACAACAAAAAGAATGAGGTGAGTCAGGGAGGCGATG
>JAYYHM010000263.1:0-4448 GCA_036148415.1 Planctomycetota bacterium | reverse complement strand
GAGTAGCTTTCACCGATGCGTCCATCGACGTTTCATGCCAGAGGCGGATTGAGAATCGCACTGGATGATTCAGCAATGCACTGGATGTTTTAGAGATCCATTAGGGATTAGGTTCAGCAGTGATCAATACGGAAGATCTCGCAGCGACTTGGTAACTAGCGGTTTCGAAACTTCTCCCATGAAGGTCGATGTCATGAGGCGAATCGAGTGAAGTATCAATGATTAGTTTCCACTCACCCATTGTTGCCGGGAGATCAGGGATTTTGAACTCGAGTGGTTCCCAATAGGCATTGAAAATGAGGTGATACCATTTGGCAGGTGATTCGATGGTAAAAGCGACACTTCTCGATGATTCGCTCCAGTCGGGTTCTCCAAGTTTGACGCCATGCCACGAGATTTTTGCCGGTTCTAATATTTCTGAAAGCGTCAGGAAACGATTTTTTCTTTTAGGCAATTCCCGGCGAAATTGAATCAATTTCCTGAAGAAACGAAGCATCTCCGAGTTCTGTTGGGTGAATTCCCAGTCAAGCCAATTCACTTCATTGTCTTGGCAATACGTATTGTTATTACCACCTTTGGTCCTGCATATTTCATCACCCATCAAGATCATGGGCACACCGAAGGAAAGTAGATTGATAGTGGCTAAATTCTTGGCCTGCCGTTTGCGGAGGCGCTGGATCTTTTTGGAATCCGTTGGGCCTTCGTGACCGCAATTCCAGCTCAGATTTTCGTTATGGCCATCTCGGTTTTGCTCACGGTTCGGGAGATTATGCTTGGAATTGTAGGACACAAGATCCCACAGAGTGAATCCATCATGAGAGGTGATGAAGTTGATGCTTTGTTCGGGTTCGCGATTTCGGTGCCCATAGATATCAGGGCTTGCAAGGAACCGTTGCGCGAGCGCATCCGCATATCCAGCGTCTCCTTTTACAAAGGAACGAACGTCATCTCTGAACCGTCCATTCCATTCTTTCCATCGATCGCCAAAGAAATGTCCCACTTGATAGAGGCCAGCGGCATCCCATGCTTCGGCAATCAGTTTCGTTCCGGCTAAAACCGGGTCTGTTTCGATATCCCAGAGGATAGGTGGATTGCTTTGAGGTTCACCATGGATATCTCGGGACAGGATCGAAGCGAGGTCAAAGCGAAATCCATCAACATGCATCTCTTGAACCCAGAATCGAAGGCTGTCCAAGATGAGGCGTCGCACAATGGAGTGATTCGCATTGAGCGTGTTACCGCAGCCGCTATAGTTAGCATAGCTAAAGCCGCGGGTTGAAGCTTCCTGCCCACTACTTGGCAGATAATAGGCATCGTTTTGCAGCCCTTTGTAGCAGAAGGTCGGGCCCCCTTGACCGCCCTCAGCAGTATGGTTGTAAACAACGTCTAAGATGACCTCGATGCCAGCGCGGTGGAGAGCTTTGACCATGTCACGAAATTCATCCAAGGCCGTCAATGGATTCTGATTAGAGGCATATTGAGCATGGGGTGCAAAAAAGGAAATAGGACTGTAGCCCCAGTAGTTGGTGAGACCGATAGGAGCGTCTTGTGGGTCAAATTGGAAGACGGGTAACAGTTCAACCGCTGTGATTCCAAGTTCTTGGAGATAGGGGATCTTGTCGATCACGCCGAGGTAGCTCCCCCTCCGGTCGGAGCTGAGTTTAGAGCTCTTGTCCTGTGTGAAGCCGCGAACATGCATCTCATAGATGATGGTTTCGCTGAATGGCCGTCTCAGAGGTCGGTCGCCTTCCCACTGATATTTGCTGAGATCAGTGACAACACTTTTAAATTTCGGTAGTGCACTTCGCGGTTCGTGTTCATGGGTTTGTGTGGCTTCCCCACCGTGTTGGTCAGTGACACTATGGTTTCTCCTGTAGGTCGTGGCGATTGAAACCGCCTTGCTGTAGGGATCCAAAAGACTATGCTCGAACAGTGGCACAGATCGATTGTCTTTCTCATGTTGTCGAGTATTGGTCTCTGGGATCCGAAACGCGTAGTGCTGCCCAGCTTTCACGCCCTCGATGAAAATGTGCCAATAATGAAAGGTACAGTTCTGATGCGGGTCCAGATCAATCTCTCGGTTTGGAATGTCACTCTCCGCATCGTCAAACAGGAGAAGTTGCATGCCAGTAGCGTGCTTGGAGTAGACTGAGAAGTTAACCCCCTCTCTTTGCATCGTCGAACCTAGCGGAAACGGCGTGCCCGGGGCTGGATTCGGCATGATTCGTCTTCTTGTCTTTACTGTTTGGTTACGGGATCAAGGATCTCATCGAGCAATCGTAGCATGAAAATCATTTGAGATATAAAATTCGTAACCGGAGGGAAGTCAGTGGCTAGCATCGCACCACTGCTCGGGTCTTTATGGTGTCTGGTACCTGCCTCTCTCTTTTCAATCCATCTTGTCAGTTTATTTTCCAGGAAGAGTTCAAACACAACATGATGGTAACAGATGAAAAATGGCAGGTTTTGAATGTACGTCATTGCAACGGATGAGGCTGGCTATGGTCCCAAGTTAGGGCCTTTGGTGATTTCGGGGACGCTATGGCATCTCCCCGATGTTTCCATTGATTCTGGCAAAGTGGCGGCGACTTTCAGCCGGCTCACGGAACCTCTTGAGTTGGATCGAATCACGTTTCGGATCGCTGATTCCAAAAAGGTTTATCACTCAGGAAAGGGGTTGGAAGCTCTTGAAGGTGTCGTGGGTGCTGGGATGAGGCACTGTGGGTTGGCGTCTAACGAATTCTTTGACCTAGTCCGTGTCGTGTGTCCACGGGACTTTGAGGATGTTTACAGGACGCCTTGGCTTGAATTAAATGAAACGTCCATCAAGATCACAGAGTCTCAAAGAAATAAGGTGGAAGTTTTTCGCCGCGCCCCGCCCGGGGATCTCGCCAGAGAGAGCCAACTGATATCCCATTGGTTCAAACCTACTTTTGATCTTCAAAAAATCCAAGCTCGTGTGATCACCGCGAAAAAGTTCAATGATTACTGTGCAAAGGGCTTGAACAAGTCGGATCTCCTGTCGATGCTGACGATCGAGCTCGTTGCAAGTCTTTCCAGTGGTCTTCCCTCGAATGAAGAGGTTGCAGTCTACTGCGATCGACATGGGGGGCGGAGGTATTACGCGGGTGTTCTTCAGAATGGTTTTCCAGACCATCTTGTACGAGTGATAGGTGAATCCGCAGAAGAAAGCCGCTACGCGCTGTCGGGTGATCCGGAGATGATGGTTTGTTTTTCTGTCAAGGGAGACAGCTTCGCGCCGGTCGCTTACTCCTCTCTGGTGGCAAAATATCTTCGGGAACGTTTCATGGAACGACTCAATCTTTATTTTTCGTCAAAAGTGAGTTTTGCACTAAAACCCACGGCGGGCTATCCAGTGGATGCTAACCGATTCCTTGAATCGATCAGTGATACGCTTCGACAAGAAGGTATCAATGAATTGGATTTGGTCAGGCAGCGTTAGTTGTCTTGTTGAAGAGAGGATAGGTTTTACCAGTGCATCATTCTTTGCCTTGTCGCGTGTTACAGCATTCAATAGTCAAGCCGCCGGTTGGTCTAGATCTACGGGGGACTGAATCAGAGTTGGTAGAGGTAATCAAATGGTCGTGCCACGGTTTTTGCGTCTCGGCACGGAAATCCCTTGGTAGTGGACAGTTTCAAGGTAGGGAAATCGGTATAGCCGGAGGTGATTGAGTGGAGGATTCGATTTCGGAAGATTGGATTCGGCGATGTTATGATCCCGAACTTTCTCGTCAGTGTGGAGAGCGACTCAGTGAGCTCTACGCTGTACACCTTAGTCGTCTACAGACAAGGGAGCAGGATTTTCAGTCCTGGGTGACACCCGAAGCAAATATTGCCAGTTCCTCGAGCTACTTGAAAACGAACTACCCCAAATTTCGCAACGGGTCAGAGGATAGGGGAGCCTGTTTAGAAGGTTTGGTTGAGCGATTTTCC
Organism: Planctomycetota bacterium; assembly: GCA_036148415.1. GTDB lineage: Bacteria > Planctomycetota > Planctomycetia > Pirellulales > Pirellulaceae > Rubripirellula. The sequence goes on along the minus strand of JAYYHM010000263.1, from coordinate 494 downwards.
GAGCTTGTTTCGGTTAGCCTGGAGAGAAGTCAAGGTTTGCATCATCCACGATGCGCCGGCCATCAGGTACCTGCATCGATGCCCTGGGCCGGTTGGTTTGATGCGATGACCTCGCTGACAAATCAGGTGCAAGGTGTGTATGAAATGGGGCCATGGTCAGTGGCTGTGGAACGCTCCATTCTCAACGCGGTGGGGGAGGTATTGGGTTTTCCCGTCGGTGAATTTGGGTCGTTGGTCACCTCCGGCGGATCTCTGGCAAACCTCACCGCACTCTTAGCCGCAAGACAAGCACAATTCCCAAAGTGGTGGAAAAGTGGGTTCAAGAGCACGGAACGAGCTCCTGTGGTGGTCGTGAACCAAGATGCGCACTACTGTGTGGATCGAGCAGTCGGAGTGATGGGACTAGGGACGGATCAATTGGTATCGGTACCGCTTGACGCGAATAGGAGGATGGACGTCGACGCTCTTCGCAACATCTTGACGGATCTAAGGGA
>JAYYHM010000262.1:0-2814 GCA_036148415.1 Planctomycetota bacterium | reverse complement strand
ACAGCTCCTATCCAATGAGACCAATCGGACTGATATCTGAAACCCGCGCCAAGCAGGAAACCGGCAACCGCCCCCCAAAACCAGATACCCAAGTGTTCTAACGAAATATCAAATTTCATTCTGTTGTCCGTACATTGTCTGAAGGACTTAAGATTGTGGAATCCGACCCTTTGTAAGCCCGCAAGCATAACGGGACAGGTCAAACTGGGAAACTGACAACCCGCTCGGAAAATAACTAGAGCAAGCAAACGGCAGCAGCAAGGATATCGATGAATTGAAACCCAACCCAGTGCCCAGCTGGGAGCTCTACGGCCCTTGCAGATGTGGAACTCTAAGATGGAATTAATGAGATTTGGAATCCGCAAAGATTATCCCTGGCTCGCTCGACCTGATCTGAAATACTTAATCAAGAACTGGACCTGGGCTGCACGAATGAGTGTTGAGAAGGTAAGCTTCGAGAGCGGCGAAAATCAAAGATCTACATCTCTCGTCTTCTCGTGATAACTAATCCCATGCGTGTTAAACCGATCGCTTTGTTTGCCCTATCGATCCTACCTCTTCCAGCAGGCTTTGTTTCTCTTTTATCGGCCCAAGACAAACAACAAGACAGATGGATGGAATCTACCCAGGCTCGATTGAAACAGATCTATGACCAAAATCTTTTTCGCCCTCAAGCGACTCAGACAGAATGGTCAGAAGATGGCACAAGCTTGCGAGTTCTCGAGAGGTCTACCGGTTCTTCGAGACCACAGTGGAAGTGGTATGAAGCATCAACCGGCAAGGCCATTCCCAAAGTAGAAACATCATCTCAGGTGACAGAGACTCAAGACGCGACGGACACGCGATCCGATCATTCATGGTCCTTTAACATTCGCGACCAGAAACTGGTAATCCAGCGGCAAGTCGAAGGAAAAAATGAGACCCAATTTGAAGTTCCTGGTGGGAAGGATATTCGTTTTTATGGCATGACCTGGAGTCCAGATCATCAGCAATTAGCGTTCATCCAGTCCGATCAGACCCACATCCGCAAGCGTGTGATGCTCGTGCCCACCGACCCGTCGTATCCCGGCATTCGCGAATCCCACTTTGCGAGGGTCGGTGAAGAGATCGCAACACTGAGGGTGGGTGTCGTCGATGTGAGGAGCCAAAGCGTGACATGGATTCCACTCGATCCTGTTACCTCAAACGGGCAACAAGGTTTCTATCTCGGGCAAGTGGAGTGGGCCGGCAACTCTGAAGAGCTTCTAATCGAAAAGCTGAGTAGGTTTCGTGATCAAAGACAATTCCTCACTGCTCGACCTGCTACCGGGGAGTTGAAGGAGATTTTCAATGAGGTGAATCCGGCCTGGGCAATCAGCAGCCAAGGCAAAAATCTCGGATTGATTTGGATTAAAGATGGACAGCAGTTCATCGTCATCAGCGAGAAGGATGGCTGGCGTCATGCATTCCTCTACACCCGAGAAGGCGAAGAACTACGTACACTCACCCCTGGCGATTATGACATCATCGAGCGAGGTCCCGTCGACGAAGTTGCTGGCTTTTTCTACTTTTATGCCTCCCCCGAAAATGGAACGCAAAAACAACTCTACCGCGTCCGTCTCGATGGCCAAGGCAAGTTGGAACGGATTACACCTGAATCCCTTGGCGGGACTCATAGCTACCGTTTCTCACCAAAGCTAGATTTCGCAATCCATACACACTCCACGATTGATTCACCGCCAGTGGTGTCGTTGGTCTCGCTGCCGAATCACAAAACGATCAAGGTGCTACAAGACAATCAAGCCATTGGAAGCTTATTAAAAAACTGGAATGTTGCTGCGACGGAGTTTGTGAGTATTGAGACTCAGCCTGATGTGGGCATGGATGCATTGATCATGAAACCCCGTGACTTTGATCCTGAGAAAAAATACCCCGTCTTGATTTATGTCTATGGCGAACCCCATGGGCAAACCGTGCTGGATGAATGGTCTGCGGGCCAGAGCCTTTTCCATCGGGTGATCACCGACCTAGGCTACATCGTTGTCTCCATTGACAACCGCGGTACACCCGCTCCAAAAGGTGCAGCGTGGCGAAGATCTATTTTTGGCAGCTTGGGCCCTCTCTCCACCGAAGATCAAGCCGACGCCATTGAGCAACTTGCCAGCATGAAGCCTTACATCGATCTCAATCGGCTCGCGATTTGGGGATGGAGCGGTGGGGGGTCGAACACACTCAATGCTCTCTTTCGAAAACCAGATCTTTACCAAGTTGGCATTGCTGTTGTCCCCAAGCCACAACCCCATCTCTACAACGCTTGGTTCCAAGAGATTTACATGCGAACGCGAGAAGTGAACTCCGAGGGTTACCGTCAATCCGCTCCACTGCATTTTGCGGAAGGATTGGAAGGAAAGCTACTGATGGTCACCGGATCAGGAGAAACCAATACCCACATCCAGATCATCGAAGGACTGGTGGATCGATTGATTGAACTGGGGAAACCTTTTGACTACATGGTTTACCCCAACCGCAACCATGGTCTCAGTGAGGGCCCAGTCTCAAGAGTGCATGTGCGAATGTTGATTGCTCGCTACCTCATCGAAAATTTGCCCAACGAACCTCGCTAGACTTCCAAATACCATTCTGAGGGGACTCCGGAGACCCATCACCTCGACACCACCTATCCTCCTCGCTTGAGATCATGAATCAACATCGACCAAGCCAACGCCTTTCCCCCGGTGATCTTCTCAGACGACAATCCGTCGAAGAGCTCCTGCGGATGATCGAAAGCGAAAAAGAATGGACGGAGAACTATTGCTGGTATCTAGAAAACGTCCT
>JAYYHM010000261.1:0-3085 GCA_036148415.1 Planctomycetota bacterium | reverse complement strand
ACACTGGCGACACCATGCCTGTACTCGAGGCAGTACTCGATACTCAATTCTGGCTTGCCACGCATGTGATCAGTGTGACACTCGGTTACGTGGCAACGATGGTAGCTGGTACTCTCGGTATCGCTTACTTGGTTGCAGGCTGGCTTCGAGGTAGTAGCAAGACACTCCGAGACCTTTACCGATGTTGCTACGGTATTGCATGCTTTGGGATTCTTTTCAGCTTTGTAGGGACAGTGCTCGGCGGTCTTTGGGCCGATGACAGTTGGGGGCGGTTCTGGGGATGGGATCCCAAAGAAAATGGTGCTCTTTTAATCGTGATCTGGAACGCTTTGATGCTTCATGCCCGCAGGGATGGCCTAGTAGGAGCCAGAGGTTTTTCAATCTTGGCGATCGGCGGTAATATCGTCACGGCCTGGAGTTGGTTTGGCACCAATGAACTAGGGATTGGGCTGCACAGTTATGGATTCACTTCGGGTGTCTTGATGTGGCTTTCTATCTTCATCGCAAGTCAACTTGCAATGATTGTTGTCGATAGCCTCTTTCGGATGACTCGGCTGCCTTTCGGGAAGCCTTCGTAGGCTGCCAATTCCTGAAACAGATCGGCTTTAGAGCTAGCGAGGCTGCTGCACTAAAGGACCACCTTCCCAAACCCGAGCTGATCGGATTCGGGGAGGTGTGGATTGAGATCTTGGAAGAGGGCGGCTGGGAGGCAACAAAATATTGGTCAACCAATCAGTCTGCGCTGAGATCGGCACTGGAACGCTATGCAGCGGTGCTATAGCAGCAAGAAGCCTAACCGATTCGATTGCTTCATCAAACGTTTGAGCCAAGGGATATCCGTCGAGAACGATTGCAACACCAGAGGGATAGTTTTCAAAGCCTCGTTCGTTTTGACAAATTCCAGTAAGTCTCATTTGAGTACCGTTGATATTGAAGCCCATGGCGATGAGGTCATAAGGCAGGTCCCCTGAAAACTGGTTCCAGACTTCCGTTTCAAGTAACTTAAACTGAAGGTTCTCAGCAAATTGTTTGAGTAGGGTTTTTCCAATCAGGCCTTCCTCCACACGAATCTGTCCAGTCAGATCACTCTTTCTCTCGTTGGGCGCAATGAAACAGCGATCCAGTTCGATGGTCGCGTTTCCAGATAGTCGATGGGCGTGATTTTCGAAAAGTCGATCTAACTCGATCCTTGTAAATCTTGAGCCAGCGAGATCGATGGACCATCCATTGTTCGCTAGTTCCCATCGGAGATTGCCTGTGAATGTTGCGGAGGACCCTAAGGATTCAATCGTAGGCAGGAAATCAGCAAGAGCAGAGCAGGGAAGGGCAGTTCCATTGGTGTTGAGACTTACCGATGTTGAGGGGGAAATGGATTGAGCTACTTCGGTTTTGTCCCGATTTCTTTTTACCTTCATCATCATGGGTGCGTGGTTAAGTCCGTCTGCTAGATGAAGCTGTAGTACGATGGACGATTGTGTCTGCGAGTTTTCGACCCAAGCGTCTAAATCGCTGAGAGTGAATGAGTGGTTTCCGCTCTTAATCGTGAGATCATTGGCTGCGATGGAAAGAGGATGCTTGAGGTTGTCTGGGTAGCACAGAAAACGATCATGAATACTTTTCCATAAGGCCGCGATTTGGTTCGCTTCTAATTCGGGTTGCTCAAGAAGCATTCGGGCATCGTTCCCCTGAATAAGCCAGTGCGCCTCGCGAACTTTACCCACCCGTTTCAAGGTTTCTGGATGCCTCAAATTTAGGTTCGCAAATACCCAGTGATTGGGCGCGGGATGTTGATAGCTTTCAAAAGTCACCGAAAGCCCTAGGGCGGATTCCATTCGTTCTTGCAGGTCTTGAGTGGTCTGGTTTTGAAACCAAGTTGTGCAGGTAATTAGGATCCATGTGATCGTGAGAATGGATGGACCAGCGCAGCAGAGAACGAACAATAGCCTCCCAATGGCTTGCTGTGTTCGTTCATGCATTGGATTTCTCACCAGTCAATGACTGAGGCGATGAAAAATAGTCGGAATGGCCTGATTTGGAACGGAAGGTCCCTTAAAGTCATTTGTTTGTCTAAAACAAAATCGCTAGGTACTGGTAGATGAGCCTTTGCCTTTCAACCTCCGTGTCACAGAATAGTAGGTGGACAAACAACTTTGATGAAAGAGCGTTCCGGGATTTTGCTAAATGGCCTCCTTTTTTAAGCATCACTGGTTTGTTTGCCTTCTTATCGGGCTTTTTGCGATGGGTTACCACCAATCGCGAGTCTTTCGGCCGATACTCGAATGGCAGATCGCGCGAGACGCCCTTGTGTTTTTTGTGATGTGGGCGATGGGATTCACTCTCCCCGCCGGTCAATTCCGTGATAGCCTGCGTGATCCGAAGCCAGCTTTGCTAGCAATATCGATCAACACGCTCATCGTGCCTTTGCTAGTGCTGCCGTGCTTTTATTGGCTATCCTCAGACTTTTTTGGGGGTTTCTTTGTATCGGCTATTGTACCTAGCACCTTGGCTTCTGCATCGGTTTGGACTCGACGGGCTGGTGGTGATGATTCGGTATCCATGGTGACAACCGTAGTGACCAATCTTGGCTGTGTGGTGATAGTTCCTCTTGGCATTTGGTTGGTGCTTGAGCAGCGGGCACAGTTGGACCTTTGGTTGCAGGTAAACAAGCTAACAATATTGGTAGTCATTCCGCTTGTCCTGTCTCAGATCATGAGGCACCTTGGTGCAGGAGCCTGGGCAGATCGCCATAAGTCGGGTTTTGGGTTGGCTACGCAGTTTGGCATTCTTGCTATGGTCTTTTGGGGATCCATTTCGAGTTCGGTAGTACCAAGCGACGGGGCGACATCGCCAACGTTCGGACTAGGGTCTGTTTCTCTTTTAGTGATTAGTGTGATCTTGATTCACAGTGTTGCGCTATGGCTCGGTATCACTATGGCCCGCCGAGTAAAGCTGCTGCCGAGGTATCAGATAGCAGTGGGATTTGCAGGGAGCCAAAAAACGTTGATGATCGGCTTGCAGATTGCCATGGAGTGCGGCGTGAGTGTTCTACCAATGATCATTTACCACGTGGGTCAATTACTAATCG
>JAYYHM010000260.1:0-3963 GCA_036148415.1 Planctomycetota bacterium | reverse complement strand
CTCGAGGACGTTGGCCATAACTCATGGTCATCGGCATACGCATTACCCGAATTGTATGAATGGATGCTAAGCTTTCGAATCGAGTAAATCGCAAACAAAGCAATCGAGTGAGACGCTCAGCGAACTCGGAGATTGGCGGCGTCTCTTCCGGCTATACCTTATCATTTTGACGCCCTATCTTTGCTTTCAAACTTGAGCAGCTTAATCCCTCGGAAGACTCATCCCCCTTGGGCTTCTTCATTCTCATTCTCGAGAACTTCAAGCACCTCACCGGGGAGCTTCTCCTGTGGTCGAATATTAAGACTCCATAGGTGCAGCATCCCAAAACGATCACTACGTGAACCGCGAACGACCAATTGCCAAACTCCCCTAGCGTTTTTGCCATTGTAATGACTTAAGCTCGGCTGTCGCCTTAATAAAGCCATAGGCTGAAAAGAACCCTCGAAAGGTGGCCTCGCTTTATTGATCGGGTAACGCGACTGATCATCGAAGACGGTGTTATCAAAATTATCATCATGTCCACCTATCCCGGAAAACAGTTCGATGCGCTGCCCGTCGGGGCCAGTCAGAAAACAGTCGAGGTAACTCACATGAGTATGAGTGAGCGAGATCTGCAAATTCAGATCTCCGACCAAAATGTCTTCGTCGATTACGATTTCAGAAATTACAGTTTTACCGGGTGGTAAGATTTCTGCTGTTCGGTTTGCAAAGCTCCCTCCCATCAAGCTCTTGGCACGACTGATCTCATTGATGGTCAGGAGAGCATCTTCATTCATATCGAAAGACCTGAACTCGGCCATCTTTTCGTCGGTCCACTCCGTTGCAAATTCCGACATGGCAATCTGGCCATCGTCGTTGGCATCCAATTCAAAAAACCACCCGGGGATACCTTCCGTCATTTCACCGACTTCTTTTTGAATCGGCTCGAGATACGAGTACATCTCCTCTCGGGTAAGCTCACCATCAAGATCTATATCAATCTGACCGACCGGCATCCCCAGTTCTTTCACTTCCGTGACCTCGAGCCGTCCATTTCGATTGGTGTCGAAACGCGAGATGATGGTCGCAGCTAGCCAATAGCTGTTACCGCCACGCCTCCACCACGTGGATTGATCCTCTTCTTTTCCCCTCTGGGAGCCAGGATCTTCCTGATAAGTCCTCCACGCCTTCTGACGCAGTTCTCCAGATACCTGATCCAGTGCTCTCCTGCGGGCATAACGCTGAGCCAATTCCAGTCGGGTAAGACGGTCATCTTGATTCAAGTCATCCGCGAAGGGATCCCGATGAGTCCAGCGTTCGTAAGATGCTTCTTTGCGATCAATGAAGCCGTCACGGTTCTTATCCCTTGTCCGAATCATTTGATCCGCAAGCTCTAAATCCGCCTTGATATACGGGTACTTGACCTCGGGAAGTCCAAATTCCGGAACCAATGGCTGATCATCATCTGGCTCGAAGGATCGCACCATCGACTGCGAATCGACCTCTACTCGATCCTCGGAAACACCGTTTTGCGTCGCATAATACTTCCTAGCCGCACGCAGAACGGACTCGATATCATTATCACTATAAATCGACAACCGACTCGCCTTCATGATCCTCTCGAGGTAGGGCCGAGCGAGAGGCGTTATCTCCTCCGGTTCCACATCACCATCTTTATCTCGATCAAGTCGCTCGAGTGCTTCGCGCAAACCAGATTGAGCATTTGCAATCTGGGCAAGGATGCATAGGACCCCAAAGATGACGATTGATGGAAGGCGGTTTGATTTAGCGAAATTCATCGCACTTATCCGATTGAAGTAAACGAGTTTAAATTGCTGAACTCAACTGACATGGATCGATTAGAGGCTGAGGAATGGGTCCAGTTCGCGATCTAGTTGTCTGGTCGCTTCGTTGGGCTTTCCCGTCGATCGGGCGTTCGATTGCTAGGCTCAGACGGTCGACGCGATGTCCCTTCTTGCCCGAGGTATCGCATCAAGACGGATTCGAAAACAGCACCGTTGGCTGGTGCGATGACTTCGATGGTTTGCTCTGCCATGGAGTCAATCACATTGGCAAGACGCTCCACTTCCTGAAACAGCTGCTGCGGCGCGGTGACGATAAGTGAGTTGCTGGCCTCATGAACAGCAATCGTCATTTTGGGAGCAAGATCAATGATCGCCTGCCCTTTCACCGCGGCTGGCTTGGAGTCCTTCTTATCCCGTTCATCGCTAGATCTCGCTTGGGCCTGCGTACCAGAAGCAGCTGGCTGCTTAGCTTGCTTATTTTCATCGACGGTCACCCGACCCGCAAACGCACTGCGCAGAGTTTCTGCAACTTCGCTCGCTTGAGCATGCTTCAAGGCGATCACGTGCGACGCACCAGCAGTCTCTATCGATGTGATACTATTATCTTTGTCAATGATCTCAAGGTACTCTTCTACTTTATCAATTTCATCCGTCGTGCCTTGAGCGATCAAACGATTCAACCTAGAGTCGGAGATCACCGTCATCGTCCCAGCACTCAAGGCTAACATACCATCTCGGGACGTTAAAAAAGCCCCGTAATAGGACGCGGAGGGAATATAACCGTTCACCAAGGAGCTATCAGAAACTTCGGCAGCAATTTCGCCCCCTTCGATTAAATCTGAAAGCATACGAAGAGCGTCGTCGGCCTTGGCATACTTGAGATAGAACACGATGGTCGGAGATACGGTGGATCCAAATGAACCCGACATCGACTGAAGGTATCTTTCAAATTGATCGAGTGCCTCTGTGTCTTCACACTGAATCACCAGACCATTTGGAAGCAACTGGCACCGAATCACTGGGCCATCGCTTTCCACATTCGCAGTTAACCATCTCTCCGAAGCTCCAGCCCCTGTTGACGACAAGTCCGAGCCGAACCGGGGCTTCGCGGACCATGATGCAGACTCACCTAATTGTGGCAAACTTCTTCGAGGTTCGATCGCATCTTGTTTTTCTGAAGAAACGCCAGATTCACCTTGCGGGTCCGTTAGCACTCGTTCCCTTGGTCGTTCATCACGAGTCATCGGTTTGTAGAGAACGACAGGATTCTCTCCTTTCCAGAACTTGGAAGCAGCCTCAAGCAGCATCATTGCGTTCTGTCCTTTGAGCGGAAGCATGCGGGTTTCATCTCCGGGCATTTGCGAACCGTTAACCGCCGAAGCCCCGACTCCATCCAAGCCTTTAACAATCGTCTTTATCTGCTCTAGCTGTGGACGTTTGGCACGAACGAATAAGCGACCGTTCGCAGGGTCCGCATCAATCTTTGGCGTATTGGGATCAATCTCATCGGGATCCGCGAATGCACCGGGCAGATCAAGCATTTCCTCGAGAAGACTGATCACAAAATATGGATCCGCTGTCCGCAGTGGAATCACTTCGAATTCCGCTTCTGCAGCTTGCAGCTGCATGACGGTCTGACTGATCTCGTTCTGCGTGCTCGGCGGAGCAAAGGCCACGATGCTGCTGGACGGCACATCCACCGAAAGCCGGACATCTCTACCTGCGAGTAGAGTTTGCAACACATTGTAGACGGTATCAACGTTGCCACCTTCTACAAGATGGCGCCGCAACTCGGAAGGCTCTATACTCTCGGTGATTGATTCCTCAGGCTGATCAACGGATTTGATGAGCCCCTCGAGCAGCTTCACCTTATCCTCAACGCCAGTCACGTAAAGATGCTGTCCACGAACATCAGCTGACACGCTAACATCGATACCGATCATCTCACCTGGGCCGAGTCCCAAATGTGGACGAGCCACCTCCAAGACATCCTCTGCCCCGACATGCCGAAGCGCGAAACTTTGAACGACGGTGCCATTGGCCATCTCGTCGGATTGAAAGGCATCCAGAATTTTTTTGACGCTTCGGAGCTTGCCGACCGTTTCGATCAAGAGGATTTGATTCGTTCTTCCCAGGATCTCAGGTGTAACGAGCAAATTGAGAACCTCGAGTTCAGTTA
>JAYYHM010000259.1:0-4671 GCA_036148415.1 Planctomycetota bacterium | reverse complement strand
ATGTCATCGCTCTGCAGGAAAAAACCTTGCTTGCCTTCCGGTACGCCTCCTGCGATTCCAGTCCGACTGCCTTCAGGAAGGAAATCTGTCTTCTTAAAAACAAAGTCAGGTTGTTTATCGGATCGAAGAATCCTGCCGATGATCTCACTGACATCGACTACCCATTCCGAATTTATGTCCTCCGGTGAAAGCCAAAAGTAGCTGTCGTCCCCAAAGCGACTACTGGAAACGTCTTCGCGGCCTATCCTTTCGAAAGCTTTCAACTGAGTAAGGGATTTTGGCACCGCAACCAGCCCTTCTCTCGATACGTCCGGTGCTGGGGTACTCAGTTGATAGAATGCCAGAGCAACCAGTGCACCCACAAGAAGTGTGCCGTAAGCGAGGATGTTTCTTATTACTGGGGTTCTTGGATTATTTCTTCGCTTTGCCATTTTGATTCGTCTGTTTCTTATGACTGATTTGGATCCTTCCGTTCAAGTCCTGAGATCAAAAAAACCACTGGCCAGTGAGGAATTTCTGGCCAGTGGAATAAAGTCGGTCTGGACGTTGAGTCTATTCCGCAACAAAGCTGTCTGCACCGTTACTACCGCCGGTGACAACATTGTTGTCCATTTCTCCAACTGTAGTGTTTCCAGTGACATCAGCCCAAGAAACTTGGCCATTTCCGATGATTGCATCACCATCTGAGTTCTCAGCAACACCCGCGTAAAATCCGGTTGTCACAGGGAGGTTATCCTCAGCGTGCGCACCGGGAAGCATACCTGAACCGATCGCGTACTGGTCAGCCACCTTGTGGCCGAACATCGACAGGGCAACCAAGCTAATGAGTGCTACCGATGCGACGATGATGATGTACTCAACCAAGCCTTGGCCTCGACGCTTTGAAATGTTCTTAGACATTATGAAAACCTTTCTGAAAATTATTGGATGGTACGGGTCGCTATCGCAACCGAACGCATCCGATGAAGTAAAAGTAATTGCTTCAAAGTTGAAGCTGACATGTTTCTCAACGCGATCTTGGCAAAAACGATGATAATGTCCTGCCATGACCGCTATAAACCCTGCGATCTGACGGTCCCCCTCTCCGAACCGTAGATCACTTGGGGCTCCCCCTCCCCCAGTTTCTTTAGATGCAACCGCTTTAGTGCTGCAAACAACACACTTAACGTGGCATATGATGAGCGTACTTACGTGCTGCTCAGGGATTTAGACGATGGACGGTGGACCTCGTGGTCTCACTTCCTCGATGGATGTAGAAGCAGGTGCGTGAGCCGAAACGAATTCACTCAGTATTGAGGGAATCCTCTGGCTGGCCACACTCTCTGTAAGGTTTAGTACACCATTTGGTGTGTAGACTTGCTGACAGACTGCACATGAGTCGGCGTCATGAGAGTCTGAGGAGGGTTCATGACGACCATCCTGCGGCTCTGACGCTTCGTGATGCTCGTGGTGACAACAACAGTTGTCCTCAAGAGAAGAAACAATCTCAAGGGGACCACAGTGGGCCGCTGGGGAAGAGAATTGGCAGCAACCGACATGCATCCATACGGCAGTTTGCCCAAAAAGGACAACTCCGCAGAAAAGATGAATGAGAGTGGTTCGCAAGCGGTACATGTTGGCTCTGAGGCTGATTTTCCCCTGGTGAAATTGTCTCCACGCTGGGATATACGCTGATTCCTTGGCTTGGGTTCGTCAAGTGCCAACCTTCCCTTTTTCACCATTTCGAACGGCAAAATGCGAGGGGACAGCTCCACTCCACACGGTCGTTCTCGAAAAAGTGAGAAATTGCGCAGTCGTTAAGGAGTTTGGGCTCTTCTTTTTTGCCCAGGAAAATATCACCCCAAGAAAGAGGTTTCGATAATGAGTCAAGGCACTACAACCCCGCATCAGTCAACCAGCACAGCATTCACACTCGCTTCCATCGCCGCGATGGCGGTCGGCGCCGTAGGGTATTTGATTGGTCTCTGGAACGCCGAGATTGAATTGAACGAAAAGGGATACTACTTCACGGTTCTTCTATTTGGTATGTACTCTGCGATTTCCATTCAGAAGTGTGTTCGGGATCGATTAGAGGATATACCCGTCTCTCATATCTATTACGGGATAAGCTGGGTAGCGATTGCGACTGCTGTCGGTCTACTCGGGGTGGGGCTCTACAACGCAACGACCCTCGCACTGAGCGAGAAAGGATTCTACGCAATGGCCTATGTGCTATGCCTCTACACGGCGGTGAACGTGCAGAAGAACACAAGGGACTCGATCGCTGAGGACCGCAACGCCGCGCGAGACGATGAGTTCTAACAAGTTCACCAAAGTGCAGGTTTTGATGGCCTGACCGTCCCATTCGGATGCAAGCGGGTTTTCCATAGTCACTTACCAGATTGGTCAGGTTCGACGATCATTACGACAAGAGCGACCGATCAGCATGCCAATCAGTCGCTCTTGGTTACAGACGAATTGCTCAGAGACTCACTTCCCCATGAGATCAGAAGATGGGTTTCCTTCGTTCGATGAAGGGCGATTTGACTTCATATGCACCCATTTCGATAGAGGAGCCAAAGACCCGGGGATTTCTGATGATATCTAGGGGTTCCAGACATGCGGCGGTGTGGCCCGCATCGATACAGGGGGAAAGAAAGCGAGGGCTGCCATCTGCTTTCAAGCGTGGGTTTAGGTTGATCATAGCGAATCCAACATAAGCGGAGATCGATCCCCAGTCTTCCACACAGCTGTGCCCAATCATGGTGGGAGGAAACGCGATTTGCTGTTCCAAGATGTTCGGTTTCATCGCTCGATTGCCCCAGAGAATCGAGTTGACGATGCGAAGGTGGTTGGCCCAGCTAAGGTGCCAGATTCCAGCACCCGAATTGGCGAAGTTGTCAACGATGGTGCAATTCACCACGTCCATGATCAACCCAGGGCCTCGCGCCAAAATCCCACCACCGGAACCGTAAATGACATTTTTTTGGATGACACAGTTGACCATTTCGCAAGTCCCTCCACTGATGAGGTAGAGACCGCCCCCGTGACCGGCCGCAGAGTTGGATACCAATCGCGTCTGAGTGATTCTCGAATCGGCAGCTGGATCCATATTCTCGATGTAGAGACCTGCACCACTCCGATTGGTTTGGTTTGCGCGGAAGGTGCTGAAGTGTACGCGTACGCGATTACAGTTGATTAATGCAGCAGCGCCTCCGTTTTGTTGGGAACCGTTATCGTTGAAAATACTCTCTTCAATTTGCACTTCCCTGCAGTCAACGGCCAAGACGGCTCCTCCAGACCTCAGATGATGATTCGCTTCAAGAAGACATTCTTTAATCATGAGTCTTTCAGCGTTTCGCACCTGAATCGCACCCAGGTGTGAGGAGAACGTGCCTCCGGTTCCTGTGATGACACAGCGTTCAAAGCTGATTTTACCGCCCGTGGCCTCGAGAACCCGGCTAGGGCCGGCAAAGTGAACGTCGAAGAAGTGGATGTTGGTATTCTGAATGTCAAAGGTGGGGGTGCAGGCACTCGTTAGAATGGTGGTTCCACCCGACGGGTCCCCGACGATCAAACATTCGTCAGTCACGGTCAGAGTGGATGGAGGCAGGAAGACATCCGGGGTCAGGTGAATCGTGGTATTTGGAATTGAGGTATTCGCTTCCTGCACTGCATCGGCAATTGTGAGGAAGCCGTCCGCGAAGCTCGATCCATCCTGGGCCCCGGATGTGGCGACGGGGTTAACGAAAAGGTCCTCGGCCACACTGAAGTTGGACAGCATTGAGAAACAGACAGTGGCTAGTAACGTGCGGGTGATTTTCTTGATCATGGGACTACCTTTTTAAAGGGCGGAGGTGAAAAAAATTTCAGACACCACCTGAAGCGGTAGTCCCGCAAGGAGCGGGCGCCGGAAAGTGAAAAAAAGTTTTTCAGCTTTTTGCAGTTCCCCATCCCGCATCAAGCTCCTCTGATCGTGACGGCCGCAGCGGAGACTCAGAGTTTATTTGGACCTCATAAGCTGACAGGAGAAGTGGTTTGGGAATATCAAAAGTGGTTTGGGAATATGAATTGAGTGGATAGGACGGTATGTGGGGGACTCCCGCCATTGCTGACGGAAGATTGATTTTGAGGAGCTGACGACGTCTATATTGTGTTGAACAAAGTAGAGAAAGCGGACTGCAACCTGCTGTGATCGGTCCATAAAAAAAGCGGCCTCTTGAGGAGAAGCCGCTTTGGTGTCTTTGAAATCATGCTTAGCAGCGAGTGATTTCCATCTGCTTATTTTATTCTGTCGCAGCAGGTTCTTCTGCGATTTCATCAGCGGCATCCGCATCACTCATCATCGCTTCGTCCGCAGCGATCATTTCTTCATAAGACTGCATGGCCTCTTCGGTGGTTCCTTCCATGATATTGGTGGGTTCGCTGGAACCGCCACAACCTAGGAAGGTAAAAGAGATTAGCAACGCGGCTACAAGTGATAAGCTTTTCATTGACAGTGGTTCCTCGTTTTGGGGCTCGGTGATTGGGGTTCGTCGTTTAAAAATAAACCCCGCCATCATGTGTCCATGGCGGGGTTTGTCTCCGTTTTCAGATAGAGATCCTACTGGTTCAACTGCTCTTCGATGGTTTCCTTGCTGGCACGTGTACCCAAGGCACCCCAAAGTCCGTAAGGGCTTGGCGAACCAGGAC
>JAYYHM010000258.1:0-6574 GCA_036148415.1 Planctomycetota bacterium | reverse complement strand
CCTAGATCCTACCGACAGCAGAAAAAAATAGCTAAACTGGCCCGGATGAAAAGCTGTAGTTTTTTTAACTTTACGATTAAGGATCAGACATCGAATGCGTCTACAAATAGGTTCGATCGCTATGTCAATCGCGATCTCGGTAGGGAGCTCTGCGTCGGCTCAGGACGCAGCCAGCGTCACCTTAGGCGACCCCGCTCTGACAGCGGGAGTCCCTGGAGTAGGTTTACTCACCAATGATGAATTGGATCGATGGTTGGATGACCCCGACAATCATCTCGAATTGAAAGTCACGTTACCCGAAGGGCTCAGTGCAGCCAGCGGCAACATCTACATCCCCGACGATAACCCCATGACTCGGGCAAAGATTGAGCTGGGTAGACAGCTTTATTTCGACAAAAGGCTTTCCAGCGATAACACGATTTCTTGCGCCTCCTGTCATGATCCCATGCTTGGCTATGGCGCTGAAACCGCATTTGGTGTCGGTGTTAGAGGCCAGCAGGGCGGACGAAATTCACCGGTCAGCTATAACCGAATCCTCAGCAAAGCTCAGTTCTGGGATGGTAGAGCAGATTCTCTTGAAGCACAGGCGGTTGGCCCAATTGCCAACCCCATCGAAATGGGTAATACGCACGAAGCGAGTGTAAAAACCGTCTCGGGCATATCCGGATATCGAAAGCAGTTCGAACGAATCTTTGAAGATGGTGTCAACATTGATAACATCGGAAAAGCAATAGCGACGTTCGAGCGAGCGCTAGTCACGGGGCCCATGGGATATGATGCATATGACGCCCTTACCAAATTCGAAAAGCAATTTGCGGATGATCTTGAATACCTTGATGAAGAGCCCGCGCTCAAGGCAAAGTACGACGAGCTGAAATCGAAGGCAGAGATGTTTCCGATGAGTGATTCAGCCAAACGTGGTATGACCTTATTCTTTAACAAGGCTAAGTGTTCCGCGTGTCATGCCGGTGCTAACTTTGCTGACGAACAGTACCACAATCTGGGTGTTGGGATGCAGGCTGCGAAACCCGATCTGGGCCGCTTCACCGTCACCAAGGAGGAGAAAGACAAAGGAGCGTTTAAGACTCCTACTCTAAGAAACGTGGCTCTTTCACCTCCTTACATGCATGACGGAAGTCAGCAAACCCTAGAAGAAGTGATTGATTGGTATAACCAAGGTGGTCATAAGAATCCGTGGCTGAGTGATAAGATGACTCCCTTGAACCTGACCGATCAGGAAAAAGTGGATCTATTGGGTTTCCTTGTCGAAGGTTTGACGGGTGAATTCCCCTACGTGAGTCAATCTCGACTACCCCCAACCGTTGCCGCTGACGAAAAAGTCGTTCAGTAGTTTCTGGGGGACTCCAATATCGATAATCGAGACAACGCCGGTGTGAACATCGGCGTTGTTTTTTTTAAAGCCAATTTTTTCGGCGACAAACGTTAGAGTGTGGTCAGCTTGAAAGGTAGGGTCACTGGCTAGACCTGTATCGCAGTCCAGGCCAGAAGGTAAATCGATAGCGATGCGTGCAGCGGATGTTTCATTCGATGCGCGAATTGCATCCGCGATTTTAGTCCTCGGTGCACCTCGCGATCCGGTGCCTAGCATGGCATCGACGATGATCTGTGTGTTAGTGAGAAAACTTGCCGTTTCCTCGCGGTTTTCTGAAAAGAAAATGGGGATGCAGGAAGCGTGTGCGATATCCGAATTCGTTTTCGCATCTCCAATCAGCCGATCAAGGTCAACCAGAGAAATGATTTGCACCTCACGACCGTAGGTCTGTAAGTGCCTCGCAATGACATATCCGTCACCAGCATTGTTCCCGCTTCCGCACAAAATCGAGATGCCACCTGCAGGGTAAAGATGATGGATTGTCTCGGCTGACCCTCTGCCGGCATTTTCCATGAGTAGAATGCTAGGTATCCGATACTGATCCATCGCGATCTGATCAATCCGACGAGCGTTTTCCCTGTTTACTGCTAATCGATTGCAATTCAAGCGTTTCCCCTGAAGTGTTTTTGCTCGGTGGTGTAGAGGGTGAATATTCGCTTTCCCAACATCATTTTCGAAGTCATTGCACAGTACATACACTATGATGAAGCTGCGTCCCATGCAATCCGATTTATCACTACCGGATTCTACCCATGCCACTATTTGAATTTGAATGCAAGTCATGCTAACGGGTCATCGAAGCCTAGGTTAGATCGCACAATGCCATGATTACCTGTGAATTTTGTGTAGCTGAAGAAATGAGAAAGCTTATCAGCATACCTTCCACACCTTCTGTCAAATCCGAGGGCTTGCCGCTTTCCGCTTGCTGCGAGAGGAGAGAGTTGTGGTGCTCCCCGTTGCTGTGCAGGTGGGTGTGATGTTTAAGACCGATGTGCACGGGGAATTGAACGAGTAGGTAGATGAGACTCAGGATTGAAGAATGACAGAGAACCAAAGTAATTCAGAACTTCAACCGATTAGCCCAGGCCCTGGGTTGTCGCGTCGAGGCTTGATCTTTAGTCTGGCTGGATCCGTGATTGCGGGTCTGCTGGTCTATTCTTTATTCCCTGATAGCGTGGGTGGTCCATCGCTGCCCGTTGAGGTGACTCTTGATTACAGCATGGTTGAGACTGTAGATGGTCAGGGGCTAGTACCAACTGAGGTGGTGGTAGTAAAGAATTTGGAGGGTTTTGAGATCCCAAGATTGAGTCTCGAAATCAACGGCAAGTACCTTCTCTATCGCAAGTCACCGTTGAAAGCTTCAGAGGAATTAACTTTGCCGTTGCAGGTGTTCACGGACACCAAGAGCAGTAAACGATTTAATCCTCGTGAAGAGGAGGTGGAAGATATCATGGTGACTGGCCAGTTGCCTTCTGGGTCTCGTGGCGTCAACAAAATAGAATTCGTTGAATCTTAGTTAACGATTTTCGCCAGTCGCTTGCTCTGGTATTTTCCATGATTTGCAATCTTGTGCTTACCTCTTCTAGTCTAAAACGATTCAGCACGTACACATGATTCGATATTTCCTTCTTGCTCTAGTCTGCTTTTTGGTGATTGTAGGCGGCAGCGATTGGTTAAAGGCTCAGGGAACGGGACAGCAATATAGGGACGCTGCGAACTACCGAACCCGCGTCTCCGGTCGAGTCCACCGTGATTCTGTTGTTCCCCGCTGGATTGACCCTCAAGAGACAAGGTTCTGGTATCGAGTTTCTATCGGGCCAAAGACACATGTTTTTCGCTTAGTCGATTGTCTTAACGGGCAGCGAATTGACGCCTTTGATCATCAAAAGCTGGCAGAACAATTGTCAGAAGCGACTGGAAGAAAGATCGATCCGCAATTTCTTGATTTAAGATCGCTGCGAATCAGCGAAGATGCTGAAGAGGTTCGTTTTGAATTCGCAGGAAAGTCGTGGGTTTACTCACGTACTTCGGATAAGCTCCGTCAACCATCTTCGAACCAACCGGAACCTGATTTGGACCGGTTAGTCGGCTTGAAGTCGATCGCTAGGAGTCGAAGCGGTGGTTCTAAAGTGGATTTGGAGATAATCAACAACACTCGTGTTGCTCTAATCTATTACTGGGTGCGTTCCGATGGGTTCCTGCAGCAGTATGGCATGCTTCAGCCGGGAACTGGAGCTACGCTTAAAACCTATGTCGGTCATGCATGGTTGTTAAAAGATATCGAGGGTAAACCGGTCGCTTCTTTTGTGGCCTCGGAGGATCAGAGTCGAGCAGTTATCGATGATTCAACGCCTGAACCAACAGCTCGCGTCCGTTCACAAATAAGGCGTGATCCCAATCAATCTCCAGATGGCCAATGGATTGTTCGGTATGATGCTGAGGGGATCGTGATCAAGAGCCAATCAACATCAGAGCGATTCGATTATATGTGGTCAAATGTAACTGACCAATTCAAGCAAAGGCAATGTAAGCCCGGCAGGGTATGGTGGTCTCCGAGCTCATCACACTTTGTAATGATGCCTGCGGCTGGGGGTGATCAGCGTCAAGTCTCCATCGTTGAATCTTCCCCGAAAGAGTCGATTCATCCCACGCTTCATCAGTTTCGCTATGCGAAGCCAGGTGATGAGCTTGATCACCCGTTTCCGACGCTTTTTTCAATTGAGAATCAATGGGAGCCTAAACGGCTAGATGATTCGGATTTCCCAAATCCTTACGCGATCAATCGAGTGATGTGGGATGAGTCGGGTGAGACCTTCTCTTTTCTTTATAACGAACGAGGCCATCAGTCTTTGCGATTAATCACGGTGGATGCTGCTACCGCCTCCCCTAGAATTTGTATTGACGAGTCGAGCGACACTTTTGTCTGTTACTCTCAGAAAACATTTTTGCATCGTGTGTCTGGCCGCGATGAATGGATCTGGATGAGTGAACGTAGCGGCTGGAACCATCTCTATCTAATCGATGCCAATACTGGAGTAGTGAAAAACGCAATCACATCCGGGGATTGGGTAGTTCGGTCTGTGGAGAATGTGGACGAAGTGAATCGAGAGGTGCTTCTTTCCGTATCTGGTATTAACGAGGGTGAAGATCCCTACCATAAGCATCTAATGAGAGTCAGCTTTGACGGGAAGAAGATAGTATATCTAACTGAAGGTGATGGGGATCATCGCTGGCGTTTTTCACCGAAGGGTAAATGGTTGATTGACGAATATTCACGGGTCGATCTTCCTCCGATTACGACGCTCCGATCTGCGGTAACCGGAGAGCTGGTTTGTGAGCTTGAAAAAGCGGATATCAGCGAGCTACTCGCGATGGGCTGGAGGCCGCCGGAGCGTTTTGTCGTCGAGGGACGTGATGGTGTGACGAAGATCCATGGGCTGATCATACGACCCTTAAAGTTCGAGAGCGAAAAAAAATACCCCGTGCTAGAGCACATTTATGCAGGTCCACACTCCTCCTTTGTGCCGAAGAGTTTTGGCTTGCACCACCAACTTTATGAAATGGCAGAGCTTGGATTTATCGTGGTTAAAATCGATGGGATGGGGACGAGCAATCGAAGCAAAGCATTTCACGATGTCTGTTGGAAAAATCTCGGAGACAGTGGTTTCCCCGACCGAGTGATTTGGATGAAAGCGGCAGCGCAGCAGCGTCCCGAAATGGACTTGGAGCGAGTCGGTATCTGGGGAGGGTCTGCTGGCGGACAGAGTGCAATGAGAGCTCTCATCACGCATGGTGATTTCTACGACGCGGCTTCCGCAGATTGTGGTTGCCACGATAATCGAGTAGATAAAATTTGGTGGAACGAGCAGTGGATGGGGTGGCCTGTCGGGCCTCATTATGCCCAACAGTCCAACGTTACCCAAGCTCATCGGGTGAATGGAGATCTACTGCTTATCTGGGGTGAGCTGGACCGTAACGTCGATCCCTCTAGTAGCATGCAAGTGGCTGACGCACTTATCAAAGCTGATAAGGATTTCACACAATTAATCGTTCCGGGGGCCGGTCACGGAGCCGCTGCTCATCCTTATGCCAAAAGGCAACAAGCTGACTTCTTTGTTAGAAAACTCTGGGGAAAAGAGCCGCGTAGCGACTGATCCCCTGCAATCCGAACGCAATCTTCGTCCCTTTGACGGCACTGATAGCCTGCCTATTATTCGGATTAAGACAAGCATTTGTTCTGAAATCAGCTGAAAACAAGTATCTGCTGAATAATACGCGGATTTTAGGCGAAACCCCCTAGCTTTCTTGGGCTCTGACTACCATGAGGGGATAGATCAATAAAGATCAGATCTCTCGCAGCAAAAACGCTGGCTCCTCGGAGCTCATTGGAGATGGAGCGAGTTCAGCAGAGTCTTAAATTGGATTTTTGCCGTCATTCTCTTTTCGTGTAGACCGTCGATGAATCGCATCTCATACCTCTGCAGCTTAATTATTTGTCTTTTTCCTGTTGGAAATCAGGATGCAGCATCACAGGAACGGGGTGTTCCTGCCGCTCTCGAACCTTGGAGCGAATGGGTTAATTCTGCAGTTCCGAATCGTAATAGCCCGAGGATATTCAGCGACTATGGGACTGCAGTCAACTATTGGCCGAGTCAACTGACTTTAGATGCGAATGCTTCGGGTGCTACATGGAAACAAGAGGTCACACTTCATGAAAATCGTTGGGTCCCCATTCCCGGAAACCTTCAGATGTGGCCGACTCAGGTTCAGGTGGATGGTGCAGATGCCACGGTGATAGGACGCAACGGAAGGCCCTGCATTGAATTGCAACCAGGGTCCTACTCTCTGCAAGGACGCTTCAATTGGTCCCAAATGCCCCAGAAAATCAATATTCCAGTGGAAACAGGAGTGCTCTTACTCACCGTTTCCGGTGAATCTCGCCCACTGACCAGTTGGTCCGAGAATGGTGAGATCTGGTTGAGAAGGGTCCAGCGAGCAAAGGAGGATGTGGATCGATTAGGTGTCCAGGTGTATCGCGTGATCGAAGACGGTATTCCTGTATGGCTGCGGACTGAGATCGAACTGACCGTTTCGGGGAAGAGTCGAGAGGAGGAGCTAGGATGGATTCTTCCACAAGGATGGCGAGTGGGAAGCATCGAATCACCAATACCTGTTGCGATT
>JAYYHM010000257.1:0-2974 GCA_036148415.1 Planctomycetota bacterium | reverse complement strand
ATCGTAACGCCAAACCACTTTTTTGGTAGCGGGATTGATTTCCACTACTCCGGTGCGTCCCTCTCGCGTCAACAAAAGGCCATTATCCAGCTGGTGGATATCGTGTATTCCACCCCAGTCCATCCTCCACGAAACGTCACCACTGGGTTCAATTTTCACCAAGCCGCTTTTCCCATGCAGCAGCACCGTATGCTCAGCTACCACCGACCCATTCACCAAAGCCAAACAAAATAAAATCAAGAGGTTGCGACCAAGAGCAAACATCCAGCACCTTTAAGGAAGAGTGAATTAAAGACAAACCTCGGCAGCGGATTGTACCGAATTCGGAGCAACGATGTGAAACAACCGTTGATCTCCCCTCAAAAAGCGCAGGAGTAAGCTGATAAAAATGAGGATCCATCCCAAGAGCAGATCACTTCCATGATTTCAGCATCCATCCTGAGCTAAGAAAAGGTCAAAAGATTCGCATGAAAATCCCTAGGCCGATGCATCAGAAGTCGCGATGGAAAGACATTTGCCAATCTGACGAACCGCCTGTCGAAGTCGCTGCTCATTCTCGACTAGGGACATGCGAAGAAACCCTTCCCCGGCTGATCCAAATCCGCTACCGGGACTCACCGCCACATTGCCCTCTTCGAGCAACTTCATGGCAAAGTCCATGGTGCTCATGCTACTTCGCCAAGGTTCAGGAACTTCCGCCCAAACAAACATGCCTGCTTTCGGCGGATTCACCTTCCACCCCAGACGCGTTAGACCGCTGACCAGCACATCACGTCGGCCCTGGTAGATCATGGATTGATTTTCGACACTGGATTCTGTTTCGCGCAGAGCGACGATCGCCGCGATCTGAATCGCCTGAAACATTCCATAATCGTAATAGCCCTTGATGGTCCCCAGCCCCCGAATCATGTCGGCGTTACCGGCACAGAATCCGACTCGCCAACCCGCCATGTTGTATCCCTTACTCATGGTGGTGAATTCAACCCCTACGTCTTTTGCACCGGGTGCAGCAAGAAAACTTGGGGGCTGATACCCATCAAATGCGACATCTGCGTAGGCGAAGTCATGGATAACCAAGAATCCGTACTTCTTGGCAAGGCGAACCACTTCCACAAAGAAATCAGGTTCGATCACAGCCGATGAAGGATTATGGGGATAGTTAACAATCAGCA
Organism: Planctomycetota bacterium; assembly: GCA_036148415.1. GTDB lineage: Bacteria > Planctomycetota > Planctomycetia > Pirellulales > Pirellulaceae > Rubripirellula. The sequence goes on along the minus strand of JAYYHM010000257.1, from coordinate 1,802 downwards.
CTTTCGGGCGTGGCGCGAGGTGCTCACAGGTGTAAGCAACATTTCTCAAAAAACGATCCGGATCGGCGACATCGAGTGAGACAACGTTCCCGGATGCAAGGATGACTCCGTACATGTGCACCGGAAAATAGGGCGACGGGATCATGGCAGTGTCGCCCGGTCCCATCAGTGCCAAACACATGTGAGAAAACCCCTCCTTACTTCCAAGACAGGAGATGATTTCGTTTTCAGGATCTAACCGAACCCCGAACTTGAGAAAGTACTTACTCGCAACCTCGCGTCGCAGATTGACGATCCCATTGGATTTACTGTACCCGTGATTTCCGGGATCAGCCGCAGCATCTGCCAGCTTTTTGATCACGATCTCATCGGGCGGATCCGAGGGATTCCCCATGCCCAGATCGATCACATCGTCCCCAGCTCGCCGTTTCTGGTAGAGGGAATTATTGATACGGCCGAACATGTACGGCGGCAAACGATCGACACGCGACGCGAACCGAACCTCGAATGGCTCTGGGATTGGATCGGTAATTGGCGTATCGATAGCGGGTGCATCGATATTTGGCGTATCCTGATCGAACTGGTCGCTCATTGAAATCACTGCAGAAAAATTAGAGGTATCACGCAAGGGCACGGGCCATTGTCGACACAACGTGGCCGTCGGAACAGTGATTTTTTAGCCGACACCAACACAAAGCTGAAAACACGAGGAATTCACCCTGCTCACTCGATGTTACCCGCAAATGAATGACCTCAAACACCTAAGTAAGCCGCTGAAAAAGCCCTACTTACCTTCCGGTCTCGCCGCTATCCGTGGTGCCGCTTCGGTTTCCAGAAAATTATCGATCTCCGCGTCGCTAACCATCTGCTCGAACTTCGCTGCCATGGCCTGCTTTGTTTTTCGATCCGAGAGGTCCCTCAGAAGCTCAGCTTGAACCACCGCTGGATCTGAAACAATCGGCTCGGTGTAGCCTTGGCACCGGAGAACAAGATATTTCCCACCGGTGGAGATGATTCCGCTCAATTCACCCGCCTTGAGACCAAAGGCCTCTTTCTCGACCGCTGGCTGGCCCCCATGCATCCGGATCGGTGGCACCTTACCTTGGTTACTCGCAGAGACAGGCTCCACGCTGTACTGCTCGGCCAACCCTCCGAAGAACGCATCCGTTGGGTTATCTCGAGCCATCTCCCATACTTTCTGTGCAGTGCGTTGATCGGAAAGTACAACCGCAAGTACTTCTACTTTAGGACCATAAGCCGACTCAAAACCGTTCTCCAGGTCAGCCTGTGTCACCTGGACAGATTCCTCCACGAGCTTCTTCAGGGCAGCACTTGGCCAGACCACATCTTGCACATATAGATCCACAGTTGTCGTCCCATCAGCGGTGATAGATTCAAACCAGTGCTCGAGATCTGCAGTCCCATCCGCGTTGACATACCCTGAAGCAATGGCACCTGCTGCGATTTCTCGATCCACATCTGCCTGACTGACTTGCATTTTTTCTGCACGGAGCGCTTGAACCAATAACTTTCGATTCACTTCACCCTCAAGCACATCAGCGCCGTATCGCTTGATCGCTTCCGCCCCAACTTCCGAGATCAAGACCTGCTGCCCATTAACTAAGGCAGCGACTCCAGGATATTGACGCTCAAGACCTTGGTCGCCCAAAACCGTCACTACCCTTGCTTTAGCTTGGAGCTCTGCAAACAATTCACCAGCGGCCACCCGAACCTTCTCATCTCGAATTCGGTCGTTGATTTGCTCCTTGATTGCAGGAAGTGACTGAGGACTGGGAGTGGAT
>JAYYHM010000256.1:0-4302 GCA_036148415.1 Planctomycetota bacterium | reverse complement strand
TCCGGAAAGTAAATTTTTGGGTAGTCGAGGGAGTTTTTTTTGAAACAGTGGATTCGTTTCAGGCATCTCTTCGAGATGTTCTTTGATATTTTTTTGCATCCACCTACGGTAACTGTGCGCTACGGTAAAAGTTCTTTCGGCAAGCCGTATTGGTATGATGCAATTACTATCCACCAATTCGAATCGGCATGGTATCAAGCGGGTGGCCTTGCGAACGAGTGACGGCAAAAAGAAGCACGGATAGTCATCAGAAACTACGCAGCAAGCACGGTGGGAAAGTTGATCCAGTAAACCTGCCGATGCATTTCGCTTTGGTTCTACGTAGGGTATGTAGGTGACTTGACTTTCTGATAGTCGGTCACGGTTGCATTTCATTCCCTGAATGACGAATTGGTGAAAACGTTGGCTGGCCCAACGATAGTTGATGCGAAGCGGTTCAAAGATAACCAACGGTTTATGAAGCTCATCGGCAAGTTGAGCTGCCCTTTGTAATGCGAAATTCCACTTCGTCCGACGGAAGGCAGTCATCCAATAAAGGACGAAGTCACCGTTAGTGTTCAAGTCCTTCGTGTTTGCGACCGAGATTCGGCATGGGTTAATTTCAGTCATTCAATATCTTCACTGTGCATAGCGGTTACAGCTCACTCTTCTCCGGGACCAGCTGGGTCATGAAATGTGTAAAATTTCGGTACCCAGCGTTTCGGTGGCCAATCAAAAAACTATACGGATTCGCAAAGCACTGGGATTTGTCGAACCATTGGCATCACGAATTTTGCAATCAGAAAAGCAATATCCCAGCAAACGGCATGGTCTTTCGCAGTTGAAAACCACGATCTGGAGCCGGGGAGTTCTAATCAACCGGAGTCGCGTGGGGTGATATTAAAATAGTGAGTGTCTGCAACACTAAGAGATGATTTCACGCTATGACTAAAAACGACAACACAGCCGATCACAATGGCTCTGCTCAATCTTCTCGAAGTTCTTCGCCAATGGGCTCTGCTTTATTCTTAATCATTGTGATCTCGTTGCCTTTCTCGTTGTGGCAAACTTGGTCCATGAAAGCGTTGATCAATAATAAACCTCGGCCACCTGCTTTTTCTAGGTTTTCGGGGTCAGTTGGATCTCTTAACGAAGAAAGGTCAAATCCAGGGCCTTCATCTCGTATCACGATGGTCGCTGACTCGAGCGTTGCATCCATTTGGACGGTGACACGGCGATCTTTGTACGGCGAGAGTTGCTTTCTTTCTGCAATCATATCGATGTAGGGTTTGCCATCATCAATTTGTCGAAGTTCTGAGGAAACCTCCAGATTACCGTGAACCATCGCATTCAACAGTGCCTCATCTAAAGCCATCGCAATCTGCATACGTTCGCCCTCATCGAAGAGATCCAGTTCGACCATCGGTAGTTCGAGTCGAGAAATCACCTTTGGAACCAAGAGTTCTTCATTTTCAAGAGAAAGCGAGATCGAGCTCTTGATCGCGAATTGAGCTACTTCACGGACGGATCTTGTGGCCTGATTCACGGAAAGGACTTGTCGCACAACGGTAACGAGTGCAGAGGAGAGGTCGCGTTTCGGAACGTAGCTCGCAGCTCCTTCTCGAAGTGCTTGAGCTGCAATGGATTCACTGCCTTGACTCGTGGTGAGGATAACAGGTAACGAGGGGGAGTGATTTTGCACTGCCGCAACCAGGTCAAGTCCACTCATATTGGGCATCTGCAGATCCGTTACCACCAACAGAGGTTGCTCCGCCTCGATGCACTGCATCGCGTCTTGACCATCATTAGCAGTTTGTACAGTAAACCCATCGTTCTCGAGCACCATTTGGATTTGGCGGACTTGCGTCGGACTATCGTCCACAACCAGTATGTGGGTTGGCTCTGCCATCGAGTCTTAATGCTAACGTGTGAAAAGCGATGCAACCTCATGCCGCACCTTCGATCGAATTGCTGCACTTTGTTGCGAGGAAACCTTTAAACTAACATACCACGCATGGGTACTTGATTCACCGTTGTCCCAATAAATTGCGTGAGTTTATTAAAGCATGCTTCGTAGAAGGTCGTTTTTGCGGAGTAATGGCTCCGTTTATTCGGGGTGTAGCGATTTTCCTTGGGGATTCCAGAAGTTTCCAATGCGATCCAGTGATCAAGCTGCAATAGCTCACCGACCTGCTCAATCATCGGTCCATAGCATTATCTAACGCTTGCCGAGGCTTTTACAATTAAAAGAAATGAAGAATCGCTTGTTGACGCTGCAAATTCCTGCAGATTAAATGAGTGATCCAATAGGTGTTATTCAAAGCAACTGCGAGACCGAGTTGTTAGCCAGAAGAACAATTACACGAAGACCGTTTTGGCTTTCTATTGGAATGTTGTTTACGCTGTCCTTGAGTTACCTATTTCTTTTCCCAATTTGGCAAGCGCACGGTAATCCAAGTTTGAAGCCAAGTGCGCTTTATGGATCAAGACTGATAGATATCTTGATTTTCAGCTGGTGCTTTTGGATCGGCTCGTCAATTGGCAGTTTTCTCAACGTTGTCGCGTGGCGACTCCCGAGAGGACAGAGTGTCAACGGTCGTTCGCACTGTACTCAATGTGGGGTGAAAATAAGGGGCAGAGATAACATTCCATTTTTTGGTTGGTTGTTTCTTGGAGGACGATGTTATTCCTGCCACTTGCCCATCTCTATCCGTTATCCGCTCGTGGAACTGGCAGTAGGTCTTTCATTCGCATTGGTTGGTTTTGTAGAGATCTTTCAACTAAGCCTGCCGCGTCAATTGGTTCCTTTAACAGCTGACCCTTTTTCTAGAATTATTTTGGATTGGAATGCTGCTGTAATCATGCTTTACCATGTGGGTGCACTGTCACTCTCTTGGGCCTGTGGTTTGATTCGGCTTGATGGCCATCAATTACCTAAATCGCTCATTCTAGTTGCGATTTTGTTTTCAGCCGCACCAGTGCTTATCGAGCCTGGGTTGATGGTCGTCCCATGGCAGGCATCTCAGGATGCATCATGGACGCCTGAAAATCAGTATCTAGATTCCGTGATGCGAGTCCTGACTTCTTTCGTTGCAGCAACTTTGATGGCGAGGATTCTTGTACCTGCGTTCTGTCCGAATGCCGACTTGAAATTGGATCCATTAGGAAAGTCATCTGCCCGACTTATTGATCTCATTGTTATCCTAACTCTACCCAGTGTAGTGATTGGATGGCATTCTTTGGCAGCGATTGTATTGCTCTCATCGGTTTTGGCCGCTGTGCTGAAATCGCAGCTAGATCAGCGTAAGGGAGCATTTGGATGTTTTTCGATCGCTTTACCGATTGCTTTCGCGATTCAACTTATATTCTGGCGCACTCTTCACTCGCCAATGACTTTAGGTGGTGCGAAATATGGCACTTGGTTATGGCCATCTGAGGGTGGCATCTCTTGGATCATTCTGATTTGGGTGGGTGCAACATTATTGATTCCACTTTGGCTTCGTGACAATGACAAGATTTATAGTGCGGCAGTCTTCGTAGAGCAGGATGAAGACGAAGATCTGGAGGAGCAAGGGTGTGAGGTCAACCCGTTGGTTACCGAATCCTCAGAGGATATCAGAAGTGATCCATTATTGCCCAACGATGATGGCTCAACCGTTAATGAACCGAATGATTAGTCGCGTGACTAATCATGACTTCGTGATCTCAGATTGCAAAAAAGAGCTTTCTTCTGGTCTGGCAGGGCGTAGTCGAATCCACAATTCTTCAAGAAGGCTTCTGATGAGCTAATTGCAAGTATTTCCATTACTTTGAGAGCCTTTGCGCGTTCAACACAATGCTCCACTAATGCCCGTCCAACCCCGCTACCTTGGAAATGTGGGTGAACAGCGAGACACTGGAGTTCAGCAAGCTTAGTGCTGTAGACTTCGATCGCTGAGAATCCAACGATCTGACTTGCCTGATTATTCCCACTGGCGACCGCCACAAAGCCATGGCGAGTCAATTCGATGATTTCCGCTTCGGTTCGAGATAACAACAAACGCCGCATCACGAAGGGACGCATCAGCACATGAATCGCATCAGCATCGCTCGGCAGAGCCTGTCGAATCGACGTTCCGACCGGCAGTGCTTCAGGTGAATGTCGGTTAGGCGGATCTACTTGATTCAAGGCTAGAGCACTTCGTCGGTGAACTTGTGATGCTTCAATTGACTTGCACTGGGTTAGTTGCATCCTTGATCGTCTTTCGCATCAGATCATATGGGGCTTCCTTACCAGTGAATAATTTGAATTGGTAGGCTGCCTGCCGGACAAACATATCGATG
>JAYYHM010000255.1:0-3913 GCA_036148415.1 Planctomycetota bacterium | reverse complement strand
AACCGCCGTGAAAGCTGGGTGGGACCACTTTTCAAAGGCCAAAGATGACTCTGCCAATCTGGAATATCACGCTTCCAGAGAACGACGCCATTGAAAGCGTCGCGGGCAATGAGTTTCCATTTTGGTGGTAATTGAATGGAGACCCGACTACCTTCGTCCATCACGTAAAACATGCGACCAGCGGTTGAAACCAAAGCGCTCATGCTCGCCATGCGGTCATGATGCCTCGACCATCGAGGGCTACCCACCCACTGCAAGTGACGTGGTGGACCCACTACCTCGTCGTGTGCTACCGAATTGCCTGATGCGTCATGAAGGTAATGCGACCACTCATCTATTTCTTCGGGGCGAGGCTTTACGATTCGATCCCAACCCTCATCTTGCCGAATCATGGCGACTCCCTCGGGTACCAGTACTCGCAATACTTCAGCTAATGGGACTTCACCCAGATCTTCTGCCACAAACAGGTTCACCAGATTATCTACATAAGGGAGCTGATCCCCAGTGAATCGATCAGCAGATATGTCGCCATAATCACCCTCTGCTGTGATCGCTTCGCGAAATTCACTCACGTTACCCGTTTCATCAACTAACGCGTGTACCTGTGTCGCGAAATCTTGCCTCAAAGATAATGTTTTGGAAGGATCCTGCGCACCAAAATGCACAATCAGTCCACCATCGAATCCAGATTCGGAGACAACTTCTGCGAATTTTTTTCCGACTAGCGTTGCGGGTTCGTTGGTTGACTGTGCATTTGCATGGCACTGCGAGCAGTGCAGTAGACCCATTGCAAGAACGATGGCAGCTAGCAGCCGCGTACGAAAACTAAATATTCTTAAGATAGTTGAAATCATTCTTCACATTCTCCAATGTGCAGGCATCACCTAACCAAACCACCATCCGTCAATAAGATTACCGTGAAGATTGTAACACGGGCTGTCAGTGGAAAGTAATCGTTCAACTCGATGCTCGCATATTTCAGGAAGACAACCTTTACTTTTTCGCTGGAAATGGCCCCATCACCTAATGACGGAGGCATGCTGAATCCACTGGGGATATCGCGATGAAATGGTTTGTGCCGCTGCCAAACCCAATAAAAGATTCGGTTACATCCACCACTTCACGCGAACGACTGCTACATCATTCAAGGCGGTTCTGTTAAGCTCTTTGTCCATCCAGCATCGAAGGTTCTTCATTCAGACGGTGAGTGTAAATCACAGAGAATTTACACTCCTGCTAGGCATCGTGAGCTTTCGCAAGAATACTGATGACTAACCGGAAAGATGCAAGCGTTAGCTCAAATCTAGCTAGCCTTGGAGCCCAGCAAACCTAACGATACAACCCAGAGCTTAGACAATGCAAAAACGTCCTCTCCATGGCACTGGACTCGAATTATCTGTCCTAGGATTCGGAGCGTCATCGATTGGCGCAGAATTTCGGCCAATTGATGTCGGCGAAGCACTTCGTTGTGTCAATATTGCGCTCGAGCGCGGCATGAATTACATCGACACGGCAGCCTACTATGGCAGGGGAATGAGCGAAGTGATGCTGGGCCGTGTTCTGCCACAGATCCCGCGAGACTCCTACATCCTAAGCTCAAAGCTAGGAAGATATGCACCTCAACATTTTGACTTCAGTGCCAGGCGAGTGGCTGAGAGCGTCGACATCTCACTTGAGCGCATGCAGATTGATCACATTGATATCATGTTCTGCCATGATATCGAATTTGTCGATCTTGATCAGGTTGTCAATGAAACCATTCCGGCACTGCGTGAACAGGTTGAAAAAGGTAAGGTCCGTTTCATTGGGGTCAGCGGCTACCCCATGAAGATATTTACGGAGATGCTCAGCCGTAGCGATCTCGACGTCGTTCTCACCTACAACCATTACACCCTGCAAAATGACATGGCTCTTTCACTCATCGAGCCTTGCCGCAAACAAAACGTGGGTTTAATTAATGCGGCACCATTTTCAGCAAGACTACTGACTAATCTTGAACTACCCATTTGGCACAAAGCGACAGATGAAGTACGTGAAATCGCCGCCAAAGCGGCTGCACACGTGCGAGACCGTGGCAGCGACATTGCAAAATTGGCTCTCCAATATTCGGTTGCAAATGAAGATTTTTCCAGCTGCGTGACAGGCTCCGCAAATCCGGATCGAGTCAATCAATGGTGTGATTGGCTGGAAGAGCCCATGGATGAAGAACTGGTTAGTGAGGTCAAAGAGATCCTAAAACCGATTCATAATTGGGTATATGTCGAAGGGCGACCCGAGAACAACGATCAACCCACGTAGCGATCCACCATCATTCCGATCTCATCCATTACTAAATTCCATTTACAATTCCACACTTTACTCAAAGTTGTAAAATTCATTATGAAGTCCTGCATCACCATCAGCCTTGTCGAAGAAGCACGCGGCGGACCCTTTGTTCTTTGGGATGGATTGGAAAACTCCATCAATTTTGCCGCAGAGCTCGGCTACGATGCTGTAGAGATTTTTGCGCCAGGACCTGAAGCCATTGATGCTGACTCACTCGGAAAACTTCTGGATAAAGCGGGTCTAAAACTTGCTGCTCTTGGGACGGGTGCTGGATGGGTCAAGCACCGCTTACAACTTGCTGATGCAGATGCTGAAAATCGATCCGCAGCGCAGAATTTTGTAAAAAGCATTATTGATCTAGCTGGTCCGTTTGGTGCATCGGCCATCATTGGATCCATGCAAGGACCCAGCGGTCATACAGGAGATGCCGAAGAAGCCAGAAAATATCTGGCGGAGGCATTAGAAAAGGGTGGCGAACAGGCTGCAACCTACAACGTGCCCCTAATCTACGAGCCACTTAATCGTTACGAAACCAAACAATGCTGTACTGTTCAAGATGGAGTCAGTCTGCTTAGTAATCTAACCACTGCCAATGTTCGATTACTATGTGATCTTTTCCACATGAATATCGAAGAAGCGGATGTTGCTCAGGCACTTCGTGATGGTGGACATTGGGTAGGCCATATCCATTTTGTCGATAGCAATCGTCAAGCTGTGGGCTTAGGTCATATGCAATTTGGACCGATCATTGAAGCTCTTCGTGAAATCAACTATCAAGGCTATCTTTGCGCTGAAGCCTTCCCGCACCCCACACCCGAGGAAGCGGCCCGACAGACGATCAGAGCTTACCGATACTGGACTCAGAGTTAGGTCATCGAGTCGATGCGTCGGCCATCGATTCCTACCGATCACTTCAATGAGAATCGATGCTTAGTCTCTTCATTCCAGAGCTACTCATTTTCGCTTGCTTGATTCTGGCTACTTTTAATTTCTGCTTCGATTTCAGCTATTATCTGCTTCGCTCTTTCCGCTTCGGATTCAAAAGTGAGGACGCGAACGACACCCGGTGCCTCTGCTCGAAAACCTGCTGTATACCCCCCCGTAGCAACCGCTCGGATACCTTCATCTTGAAGCACCGAAACGATGACTGACGCGGAAGCTTCGCAATTCCGCTTTGCCACAGTCACAAGGCTGGCATGATCCAGATCATCTGATGGCTGACGCTTCTCATTATCACTCATTTTCCAATTCTTTCCCGGGCCTACAGTTCCTTCGCCATGAAATAGCGACGAATGAATCATCAAGCTCTAGTCCGATCTATTCATCTTTCACAGTGATCTTTGGCAGGGCACTGGTTGGTGCTTGTGATGAAAACCAAATATCTTCGATTTCTTGCTCACACGCATCTTTCCGCAAAAGAAGATAAAACGTTCCCACTGACCCCCAAGCTAAGGTGGTCACAAAAACAGAGGGCAAGAATCGTAGAGCCACCGCAAAGTTGTTGCCTTCTTGTGCAAAATGCTCAGGTGGCATGAAGAGTCGAAGCAGACTGTTCGAGCAACTCACTAAAGCATTGGAGATCACAAAG
>JAYYHM010000254.1:0-5562 GCA_036148415.1 Planctomycetota bacterium | reverse complement strand
CACGTGATGAAAAAAGCCTTTTCCAAAATCAACGTCATCTTTATTTCAATGGGTTTGTTGGCGATTTTGCATACCCCTAAAGGATCATTTGGAAATGCAATCGAGCTATTGGATTTCAACCGTGATGTGAGGCCTATTCTCTCTGCCAAATGCTTTGCCTGCCACGGACCCGATACCGAAGAAAATGAGTCGGGTTATCGATTAGACATCAAAGACATGGCATTCGCAGACCTTGGAGGGTACCGGGGGATCATTGCTGGAAAGCCTGAAGATAGCGAGCTGTACCAACGCATCATAGCGGCTGAAGATTCGATACAAATGCCTCCTCCCGAACATAAGAATCCTCTGAGCGAAGCGGAGATATCAGTTTTAAAACGTTGGATTGAAGAGGGAGCCATTTACGATGAACACTGGGCTTTTGAAGCCATTACGCGACCTATGATTCCTGAAATCCAATCGAGCACGGAAAACGCAATCGATCACTTCATTGGTAGGGAACTGGAAGAGAACCAGCTAGCATTTTCTGAGCAAGCGAAGCCCGAGACACTATTCAGGAGAATCCACCTTGACCTGACCGGTCTACCGCCCAAGATGCAAGACCTTGATCGGTTCCTAAATAACGTGAGCAAGGAATCTTACTCAGCAGAAATCGACCGCCTCATGAATTCCCCGGCTTTTGCTGAGCGTCTGGCGATGGAATGGCTCGATGTAGCTCGATACGCCGACACCAATGGATACTCCATCGATGATCATCGAGAGATGTGGGGGTGGAGAGATTGGGTGATCAAGGCTTTTCTGAATAACATGCACTACGATGAATTCATCCGGCAGCAACTTGCCGGTGACCTCATGGAGAACTCAAGCGACGCGATGAAGATTGCGACAGGTTTTCTGAGAAATAGCATGAATACTCATGAAGGAGGGACCATTGCAGAGGAATACCGCGTTGCCTCCATTGCCGACAAGATTGACACGGTCGCAACCGCCTTCTTGGGACTCACCATCAAGTGTGCCCAATGTCACACACATAAGTATGACCCGATATCACATCGCGATTACTATCGTTTCTTCGCCTTCTTCAATACCTCTGCCGAACCCGGTAAAGGCGCAGTCAACGGCAACACCGAACCGTTGTTAGAAGTTGCTCCAATCCTTCAAGATAGTGAAGCGTTTCGAAAGTCCATTGAACAGAGGATCGCTTCGCTTGAGTTCCTAAAAACACACCCAGAGGAGTTCTTAGGATCTGCTAGGAAAGTTTGGGAACGCGAGACATTAGCCAATGCACCAGCTAAAACGGGTGAAAGCAGCAGCACACCAAAGCAATTTCCTTTTCCAGCTCCGGAAGAAGCCAAAGGATTATCTTGGATCTGGGCGGATCAACTTGGCGCGAAAGAATATGCGTGGTTCCGACATACCTTCTCACTCGATGCACTTCCAAAAGAAGCATCACTGTTTATTTCCTGCGACAATGAAGCCGAAATCTGGATCAATGGTAAGAAACTGGGAAAGAATCCAGATTGGAGAGCACCCTCTGTCTTTGATCTAACCAAGTTCCTCCACGCAGGTAGCAACGTGATCGCTGTTGCTGGTAAGGATTGGACGAAGGGTGGAAGCAAAGCTGCACTAGTGGCTCTGATTGCGTTACCTGATGGTCGATATATCAAGACTGACGGCACTTGGCGCGTCACGGATCAAAGCATACCGCGCTGGAATAAGCTCCCGGAACCGCCAGGTTTTCGGCAAGCCTCCGTCGTTGCGAGTCATGGTGCTGCACCGTGGGGAGATACATTTGCAAAATTGAAGATGATCGCAAACGATCATGACCGAGAATCGCTGCTAAAGGCCATTCGCAAAGCAGATGGGGAACGAAACCCGGATGAACAAAATCTTGTTATTTCAGCCTTTGCGAAATCCAATGGTGAGATGCAAAAACTTCTCAACGCCATCAATGGTGAAATTGCGGTGCTTCAAGAATCATTGAAAAATGGAAAAACGACTGTGATGGTCATGGATGATTCAGCAAGTAATCGGCAGACTCATATTTTGGTACGAGGTCAGTACGATCAGCACGGCGAGGTAGTGGAAGCTGGAATACCAGAAATGCTTGGTGCTCTCGACGAAACCAAAACTCCCAGTCGACTCACACTTGCCGAGTGGCTGACGGCACCAGCTAATCCGTTGACAGCGCGTGTCACAGTCAATCGTTATTGGCAGATGATTTTTGGAACAGGCCTCGTCAAAACAACCGAGGATTTCGGTTCACAGGGTGACTACCCGTCCCATCCCGATCTGCTCGACTGGCTTTCCTCAGAATTTATTGAATCGAACTGGGATGTCCGATTCCTGATTAAAACGATACTTCTATCTCGAACCTACCAGCAGACATCCAATGTTTCATCACACCTAATCCAACTCGACCCCTATAACCGATTACTTGGCCGCGCTCCACGTTTTCGTCTGTCCGCAGAAGCAATACGAGACAATGCCTTGCAACTCGGTGGACTGCTGAATACGAGCTTGGGGGGGCCGAGCGTTTACCCACCTCAACCTACTGGACTCTGGAAGGAAGTAAGCCATTTTGGACACCCGACTTTCTTCACTTCTCAACATTTCTTTGGTGACAAAAAAAACGAGCAATATTACCGCCGCAGTCTTTACACGTTTTGGAAACGAACCTCACCTCCACCTGTCATGCTTGCTTTCGATGCGCCGAATCGTGAAACCTGTGCGGTTCGAAGATCATCAACCAATACTCCACTACAAGCATTGGTACTTATGAATGAGCCCCAGTTTGTGGCCTCCTCACTGGGTATGGCTAGGCAAATGTTGCAGATGACGGGTGACCCAGAAGAAAAAATCCGAAGAGCATTCCGGTGGGCAACCTGTCGGCTTCCATCCACGAAGGAACTCGAAATCCTTCTTACAGCCTATCAACGACAGCTGAAATATTTCAGTCAACATCCAGACCGTGCAAAGAGCTATGTCGGAGCCCAAAGTGACGCCCAGACTGCAGCACTGAGTTCAATTGGATCATTGATCTTGAATTTGGACGAAACCATCACGCGAGAATGATTTTCAAAAACACCGTTACCCCCATGCGGTAAACCAAGAAAATTCAGAGAAGCTCAAAACCCGCAATTTGACCCACTAATCATTTCATGATGAACATAGAACACTCCACCTCTCGTCGCACGTTTCTTGGTGGATCATCCAGCGCTCTTGGAGCACTCGCGTTGAGTACGATGCAGGGTGATGTAGCTCAAGGTTCCGGACTTGGGTTACCGCATCACCCACCTAAAGCGCGACGGGTGATCTATCTTTTTATGTCAGGAGGTCCTTCCCATATTGACCTGTATGATTACAAACCTGTCATGGTTGCCAGACATGGCGAGGAACTCCCACCGAGTGTCCGAGGAACACAGCGTTTAACGGGGATGACCGCCGGGCAGAAGAACTTTCCCATCTGCGGGCCCATCGGTAATTTTGCTCAACATGGTAAGAGCGGAACATGGGTCAGTGACTTCTTGCCATACACCTCTGGCATCACTGATGAAATTGCCGTGATCCGTTCCATGCATACTGAGGCAATCAACCATGATCCAGGGATCACCTTCATCAACACCGGATCACAGATTCCCGGACGCCCCAGTGCGGGAGCATGGGCAAGCTATGGGCTTGGTAGTGTGAACGAGAATATGCCAGCCTACGTGGTCATGATTTCACAGGGTAACGGAAAGAATCCAGGGCAACCTATTTTCTCACGTCTCTGGGGCAGCGGCTTCCTACCCTCCAATCATCAAGGAGTTCTGCTTCGAAGCAGCGGCGACCCGGTACTCTACCTTCAGGATCCTCCCGGAATTTCTCGGCAAAACAGGCGAACTCAGCTCGATGACCTAGCTTCTTTGAATCGACTTAAATTTGAGGATAGTGGCGACCCAGAGATCGAAACACGTATCTCTCAATATGAAATGGCCTTTCGAATGCAGGCAGCTGCTCCGGAAATCGCTGATTTGAGTACCGAAACAAAAGAAACATTCGAGCTCTATGGTGATCAAGCTCGCAAGCCCGGGACCTACGCTTACAACTGTCTGCTCGCCCGTAGGATGGCAGAGCGAGATGTACGTTTTATTCAGCTGTTCCATCGAGGCTGGGATCAACACGGCAGCCTTAAAACACACCTCACATCACAGTGCCAGGACACGGATCAAGGAACTGCTGCCCTGATCTTGGATCTGAAACAACGTGGACTACTCGAGGATACGTTGGTGATATGGGGAGGCGAATTCGGCCGCACTGCGTACAGCCAAGGGAAATTGGGAAATGGTCGCGACCACCATGGACGCTGCTTCAGCATGTGGATGGCGGGTGGTGGAATCAAAGGTGGTGTGTCTCATGGTGAAACCGATGATTTTTCCTACAACATTGCAAAGGACCCTGTGCACATCAGAGATCTCAACGCCACAATGCTCCACTGCCTAGGTATTGATCATGAACGATTCACCTTCCGCTTTCAGGGACTGGAGCAAAGACTTACCGGTGTTGAATCCGCAAGTGTGATTGCGGGTCTAATCGAGTAAGAGTTGCGAATGACGCTGACTACGATCCTCTTGATTTCGAATACGCCTTGGATCATGAGAAAGATTCTGCATGCATTCGCTTCAAGAGTCTGATGGATTCGCTGATGGGAGATGGGACTCTGACATCGGCTAACGGAGTATGCCAGCTCCCCCCCACATGATAAAAAGCTGGCACACCAAAGCAATTGAACGTGAAGTTTTCTAGCCCCCCGGAAGGATTCACGAGCTAAACTAGCGAGGTCGGATCATGGAAAAAACATGGAGCCAGAAATGGGACACATAAATCGCCGCCGAATTTTGCAGGGAACAGGAATTGCGTTGACGCTTCCGCGGCTAGAGAGTCTTTCCGCAAAACCCAAACCCACCCTTCAAGCACCTCGTCGATTAGTTTGCGTCGGGAACCATTTGGGTTTTTACCCGGGGCATTTCTTTCCAGAAACGTCGGGAAAGAACTTTGAATTGACATCAACTTTAAAGCCACTCCAAGCACATCGAAACGAGTTAACGGTTTTTTCCAATCTGGATCATGGTCTGAACGGTGGTCATAAAGCGGTCCAAGGATTCCTAACGGGGATCAAAAAAGAAGAAGCTGCTGGCTTTGCGGAGAAAAATATCTCGCTTGATCAGGCCGCTGCCGAGTCAGTGGGAAGCTCCACACGTTTTCCCTCCATCAATACCGGCATCACGGAAGGAACCGATATGTGCTGGACTCGTTCAGGAGTCCATCTCCCACCGATCAATAACCCGGCAACTCTCTTCCGTGGGCTCTTCATCGATTCAGCGCCCTCCGACCGTGCAGCAGAACGGGAACGATTGCAACATCGAGCCAGCGTATTGGACTCACTCCGTGAATCTGCCACATCACTCAATAGCACGCTGGGTGCCGCGGACCAAAGAAAGCTCGATCAGTATCTGACCTCCATACGCGATGTGGAACGGCGGCTTCAAATGTCCAAGCAATGGATCGATCGCCCAAAGCCACAAT
>JAYYHM010000253.1:0-2784 GCA_036148415.1 Planctomycetota bacterium | reverse complement strand
TTGTGACCAAGTCACCAATTGCCACGGCATTCTGGCACTGAACGGGGATATTTTTGTAACCGGAGATGGACCGGAAGGTTCGGCGTTATATCACTTGAGCGATGAGGATCGAAATGGAGAGCTCGAGGGTGTCAAAGCCATCGTCAAGTTTGATCACAAGAGCGGCGAACATGGTCCACATGGACTAAGACTAGGTCCGGACGGCATGATCTATGTTGCTGTTGGGAATCACGCAAAAGCGATCGGTGAAACAGGTGATGGAGAAACACTTCGCGTGAGCTACGAGGGTGATCTCCTTCCCCGTTATGAGGATCCCAACGGCCATGCAATGGGCGTGAAGGCTCCTGGCGGGACCATCATCCGAACTGACACCAACGGAAGCATGGTTGAAATCGTTGCCGGTGGGCTTCGCAATGCCTATGACCTTGTTTTTCATCCTGGAGGTTCTCTGTTTGTCCATGATTCGGATATGGAATCGGATCTACAGACTTCGTGGTACCGGCCAACCGCACTCTTCGATGTACCGGAGGGTGGAGAACTGGGTTGGCGGACAGGTTGGGCGAAGTGGCCTGAATACTACATGGATCGTTTGCCAAATCTTCTTGATACTGGTCGAGGTAGCCCTACGGGTGCAACCTGCTATGAGCACCATATGTTCCCAGCTCGCTACCACCAGTCACTCTTCCTAGCTGACTGGTCAGAGGGACGAATCCTGAACGTTCGCCTGAAGCCACGCGGGGCAGGCTATGTGGCGGAGAGTGAAGTATTCCTGAAGGGCCAACCGCTCAACGTATCCGACATTGAAGTCGGCCCAGACGGAGCCATCTATTTTTGCACCGGTGGCCGAGGTACCTCCGGAAACATATATCGAGTGAGCTACAAGGGTGAAGTCCCAGAACGAATTCGCCAGCTCGGCACAGGTATCTCTGCTGCCATCCGACAACCACAAATCGAATCCGCCTGGGCTCGCCAGTCGGTAGCCGCGGTAAGGCAGGAACTAGCAGGGCGATGGGGTCAATTGGTCGCCGGGGTGGCCCTGAGTAATGACAACCCACCACACTACAGGACGCGAGCCATTGACCTGATGCAGTTGTTCGGTCCTGTTCCAAATGAAAAACTACTCCTGGAGTTGAGCGCTGCTCCAAACGAGCAGGTTCGCTCGAAAGCTGCTTGGATGATGGGCCTGCACCCGGGATCGCAAAGCCAAGAGAAATTACTCGAGCTACTTGGCGACGACAATGCTCGCGTGCAAAGATCCGCCTGCGAAGCAATGCTGCGGAGCGGGCAGATTCCTGAAGATGCAACAAAGGTGCTTCCATTATTGAAATCGACAGACCGGAATCTTACTTTTGTGGCAACTCGGCTTCTTGAGAGGATTCAAGCCGAAAATTGGAAAGAGGAAGTACTGACCACGAAAGAACCAAGAGTTGCCATTTTGGGAATGCTGGCACTGATCAATGCAGATCCAAGCCAAGAAACCTGCATGCAAGTTCTCGACAATGCAAGTCAATGGATGAAAGGCTTCATGTCTGACTCGGACTTTCTCGATTTACTTCGCTTATGCCAATTAGCTCTGCACCGTGGCAAAATCGAACCCGAAGCCGCTGTAGCATTGCGAGATCAAATCGCAGAAGAATTCCCCGCGGGTGACCATCGCATGAACCACGAGCTCATTAGACTGGCAGCCTATCTGAAAGCTGACTCTTTATCCGATCGAGCTCTCGCCTACCTGTATAGCGATCACGATGAGATGGATCGCACTCTGGTTGCGATGTACCTCCAGTTCTTCTCACATCGCTGGAACGCAGAACAAAGATTCCGTTTATTGAAGTATTACGAAAACGTGAGTAATTCGACGACCTCTGCATCACTGGCCATGTACTTACAGAACGTCACCAAAGACTTCGCCAAATCACTCAGTGAAGACGATATACTGGCGATTCTGGAACAGGGAGCTTCTTGGCGAAACGCAGCACTGGCAGCCTTGAATCGCATTTCGGTACCGATTGATTCGGATACCGTCTCCAAACTAATTGAGCTGGACCAAAAGTTAGTTGAGGATCTCAATCACGGTGAAATTGAGCGCAGACTCAGGATTGGAATCGTTGCGATGCTCGCAACTTCCGAAGACGAAAAGTCGTTTGAATACTTGAGGAACCTTTGGCGGACAGAGCCTGAACGTAGACCCATTATCGCCATGGGGCTAGCTCAGCAGCCGGAAGGCGACAATTGGGATTACTTAGTACGCAGTTTTAATGTGCTCAGTGACCAAGCTGCTGACGAGGTGGTGCAAGCCCTCCGAACGGTCGCAATTGCAACCGATGACCCGATGGCTCTCCGTCAGTTGATCCTTCTTGGAGTCAAAGCGGAGCAAAAGAACCGTAACATTGAAGCAGTGGAAGCTCTCTTGGAACATTGGACGGGAATGGAACGCCCCGAAACCGCCGCCAAGAGCATACTACCTTGGCAAAAGTGGTATGCAAAAACCTACCCGGATCGACCGCTGGCCGAGCTGCCTAATGAAGAGGAATCCCGCTGGGACTTTGATCAACTCGTGAACTACATCAGTAGCGAAGAAGGCAGTCAAGGTAACCGTGAAAGAGGTCGGAATGTCTTTGCGAAGGCTAAATGTGTGCAGTGCCACCGTGTTGGCGAAGAAGGTCAGGCAGTGGGGCCGGAATTGACCGGGATCGCAAACCGGTTCTCCAAGCGAGAAATCCTAGAATCGATTCTCTACCCTTCACATATCATTAGCGATCAGTACGCCAGTAAGAAAGTTCTGAC
>JAYYHM010000252.1:0-2846 GCA_036148415.1 Planctomycetota bacterium | reverse complement strand
ATTATGAAACTGATGAATCTTGAATGTGAGTAGCGTTTTCTTTTCATGCGTAACGGGCTTTTCCAAACGGAAAGTAGCCCAATGGTCATAGCCCATTGCAGAAGATATCGCCCAGCCTTGCTGAGAGTTGGTTTGACCGTTGAACGCTTGAGCTATGGCGAAACCGTCTTGCAGAAAGTCCGCCGTGCCACTCGCAATTTTTACCTTCGAGAGGGATTCTGGCTGGTCAGCTGGCGCAGCAAAGACTTCGAACTCAGTCACCACAAAGTTGCCATTTGCGGCTAAACCAGGTCCTTTCGAAGGTAGTTGGGGATCACTGAGCGCCTCGAGTCTGACTCCGGTAATATTGGTAAGGCTGGTGATCGCCGTGAAGGTATAGATCCCCTTCTCTTTTTTACCACTCGCGATGACGGACCTATCGGCCTGAGGTTTTAGAATCGCTTGATTGGTCGAAGACAGTGATCGTGGCATCAGTGTGTGCCATTCGATCGCCTTCTGTTGAGCAGTCGAAAGATTGTCGATTTTTTGGGATAGATTAGCTTTTGCCTTCTCAACCACTTTCTCTGCTGCGGCGATACGATCTGATCTCTCTTTTTCGAGCCTATCGCGTTCAGGTTTTATTTCTGTTTTTCTCTCTTCGATTTGTTTTTCGATCACTGCCAAGCGATCCGCCCTCGCTTGCTCGAGAATTTCTCGCCTACTAATCCAATCCTTTTCCGCTGTTTCAAGTTCCGCTTTCAGGGATGAATGATTTTCTCTGATCAGATCGTTGATTCCCGCGAAGGCTTTCATTTCACCTTCGCTTGGCTTACGGCCTAATGCCCTGAGGAAGATCTCTTCAGCCATTAAGCGATCATCACTAAATGTCGCAACGATTTTTTCCAATTCATTTTTTGGATCGGCAATGGCAGTCCCGATTGTAGGTCCACTAATTAAAGCCATCACCGGACCGAGTTGAAGTTCAGAGGATCGCTCGCATTCGCAGGAGCTTTCTCTGACAGGGCGACCAAGATTCTGTAGGAACCCATCGGCAAGTTTTACCCCCGAGTCAGATAACGCTGCTGCTCGAGTTCCCGCCGGTACGCCAGGAATCGAGCTCGTTGCCCCGGTAAGAGCGTGGATTGAGTCGTAGATTACCTCAGCGGGTAAGCGACGAGGCAGAGCATGCGAGTAGTTAATCTGGTCATCTTCATTCCATTGGTTGCTTTCTACACTTAATTGATACGTCTTGCTGTTGCATATCATGCGATGCATACCAGCAATATCAAAGTTAGAGTCAATAAATGCTTTTTCAAGATGATCAAGAAGAGCCGGGTTAGTAGGTGGATTCCCTGCACGAATATCATCAATCGGTTCGATCAGGCCTACACCAAAGAGATATCCCCATAGACGGTTTACGTAACTCCTGGCGAAGTAAGGATTGCTGGAATCGGTAATCCAAGAAGCAAGTTGTTCTCGCCGAGGGTTGGATTGGTTTGAGCTGTTCGTAATTTCCTCGTTTGTTGTGGTCGACACCAGCTCAAAGGGAAACTTGGGAACTACATTTGTTTTGGTAGTGGGGTGGGTGATTTCCCCGCTGTCCTTGTCGACGACTTTTTCGAACAAGGGTTTTGCAGACTCGACCGCCGTGCCTCCGATTTTTTTGTCGCCGGAGACTTCGTCCTTTACAAGTGAAAATTGAGCGAAATACGACGCCATTTCGTAGTACTGATCTTGCGTCCAGCGTTCAAACGGATGGTCATGGCACTTGTTGCAATTAAAGCGAATTCCCAGAAAGAGATGGGTTGTGTTTTCCATCGTGTCCTCAGGATTTCGAAGAACTTTATAATAGGAAGCTGGAGGGTTCTCATTGTTTGATCCGGTAGCAGTTAGTATTTCATGAGCGAACTGATCATACGGCCTGTTCTCTTGGATCGCTGTGCGAATCCAGTCTCTGAATTTCACACTCCCTTCTACACCGAGAAACTTTCGATTGACTTGGAGAAGGTCTGCCCATTTATTTGTCCAATAATCGATGTAGGCATCGCTCCCAATTAACTGATCAATCACTTTTGATCTTTTTTCTCGCGTCTCGCTTCCGTCGTTCAAAAACTGTCGCACTTGATCGCTGGTGGGAGGCAGACCGGTGAGATCGAGATAGACTCGACGAAGGAAGGTTGCGTCGTCAGATAAATCACTGGGTGTTACTTTGACACGCTCCCATTTCTTTGCGACCAATTCATCGATCTGTGTCCAAGCCTCAAAGGGACTTGGCTGGAACTCTCCACGATCTCCCATCACCGTTAAGGTTGTGGCGGCATAAGCCCCTTCGTACCTTGCTAAAATCGGTGCCTCCCCTCTTCGAATGGAGGTTAAAAGGCCCGTCGTATCAATGGATGCTACTTCGGTATTCCCGCTTTCGATAAATGCTTCTCTGGTCACATCACGCTGAGTCCCATCGGGATAATGAGCAACCACTCGAACTTGCTGCTGAGAAGTGATCTTCTGGATGACCGGATTAAGGGGGTGGATTTCGATGCGAGCCGCTCGCATCGCATCGTGATCCACTTGGCTGCCATCAGCGATCCATCGCCTCAGAATGCTGTGATAGGGATCACCTTGAGACATCAAGACACCACCCTGATGCGGAGTCATACCCATGGGTTTTCTGAGCATCAATGAGGCATCTGGTGCAGCAGCATTGATGCGTCTGCCCGCCAAGTCGTCAGTAAGAGCTCGAAGGTCGAAGACTGCATCGTAACCGCGCAGCGAGAGCTTAAAGCCCGCCTTTCCTTTCTGTGCGCCATGGCAAGTCCCTTGGTTACATCCCAGTCGACTGAGCACAGGGTTTACATCGCGAAGGTAGT
>JAYYHM010000251.1:0-6618 GCA_036148415.1 Planctomycetota bacterium | reverse complement strand
GTTACGACCCGGTGTTCCATGTACCAACTCTCGATTGTCGTGAATGAGCACACCATTATGCCGAACCGTTACTCTAGCATTAGCAGTTTTCTCGCCATTCGAGTCATATCTTGCGGCGGTAAAATCAATATCGTAGGTCTGCCAAGTCAATGGAGGGAAGCACATATTCACATCGGGCTCGGAGATTGAATAGATCCCACCACACTCGTTGTCCTTGCCTTCGAGGCCGAATGAATCTAGAACCTGTACTTCATAACGACTCTGCACATAGACACCACTGTTCCCGCGAGCCTGCCCGCGAGCCTCTGGCATGAACGGGGTTCTAAACTCCACGTGCATGTGATGATCTCCCATTTTTTCCTTGGACCATACATTGGTGGCTCCCAACCATTTACCATCCACCAACTTGGCATCATTGAATTGATCCACCCCGTCACCATCGAAGAGAACAATCGCTCCCGCCGGCGACTTCTTACCGAGTGTAGGGCTCTTGCGATTAACTTTCCTCATGACACCAAGAAGTTGTCCGTCGTATTCGACGCTGAACTGCCCATCAACAAAAGAGACCAGAGCATCTCCAACCGGGAACACGAAACCACCATCATCTGACTGAACCTCGATTTCATTGCGATCATCTCCCCGGTTCCATCCAGCGCCTGGAAGCCCACCCACATGGCCGATGACATTGAATTTCCCACCGCCAAGGGCAATGACCTGAATTCCTATCGTTCGGTTGCCATCCTGCGTTGTGACATCACCAAGATATTCTCCCTGTATCTTATAATCTTCACCCGCTTTGGCTGGATCCGTAAACGCCTTACCCCGAGGTCCAGCTGACATCGCTGGAGACACTAAAAGAACAAGACCACTAAAAAAACTAATCATTTGTCTTCGCATCAACTTTACATCCCTTACATAATTGTTGGATTCAAGAATTGCACAATGTACTGTCACCAACCAGAGAGGTCCACAAGCCGACGCGAATGCGAGGCAGATTGCTTCAGGAGTACCAATTCAGGACAAAGCGAAGTGCAACTTAAGCGGGGCTAACTGGATTACAGAAATCGAACGCTTGGGCAAACTACCAATGCATCACATATCCACCGTCCACATTAATAATCTGCCCGGTGATCTGTGATGCGAGATTGGAGCTAAGGAACAAAACCATATTGGCGATATCTTCTGGCGTTTGCCATTGACCCAATGGAATCATCGCTTTGATTTTTTCTTCAGCCCACTCATCAAAATCTTTAACTTCATCGGTAAGCTGTTTGTCATACCAGCTTTTCCAAACTGACTCAGCGAGCTTTGTCCGCACCATGCCAGGGCAAACCATGTTGACTCGAATTTGATCCTTAGCTAGATCCTTCGCCATGCACTGTGTAAAGTTCAGGTTAGCTGCCTTGGTCGCACTGTAGGGTGGATCGGTCTGGGATCCACTCTGCCCAGCAACGGAACCAATAAAAATCATACTTCCCGATCTTTGTTTTCGGAGGAGAGGAGTAACTGCATGCGCAAGATGCACCATCCCCATAAGGTTTACCTGAATCGGTTTTATCCAATCACTTGGTGATAGATTGGTAAATGGAAATCCAAAGCAACCCGAACCTATCGCTGCAGCGTGAACCACATACTTTAACGATGCTTCGCCTGTTTGGGTAATCCTTTCAGCAGCTTCACTGACTTCACTTTCACTGGCGACATCGACACATGTACCCGTCACCGGAATCGAATATTGCTGGGAAAGCTCAGTGGCTAAATCGCAGATCTCAGACTGCTTATCCCATAGATGCAAGGCACAACCCTGCTGAGCAAAGTGCTTTGCAACGGTCAAGCCAATTCCTTGCGTTGCACCGGTGATCAATGCAGCTCCGCCAGATAGATCGATTTGCAAACCCAGCCTCCAAAAAATTCATCTATTGATTGATTCAGCTCACAATCTGATGCGCTTTTTAGAGCCCGAAAATCCAAGCATCCAATCTCAAGAACTTCAGTGCACGAGGGACAGCTCTTCTAACAACAATCTCCGGGCTCGCAACAGGAACCACCTAACACGTTCAGATTGTAATCTTTTCCTTTGGTCTCACTGGGTTGCCTCTCCTCTCCCGTGCACTGCATCGGCTTGGCTTGATCATCTTGAACCTCCTCATGGGGAGGCACAAGTACGAATGACTTTCGGTAGGGATCCTTTTCAATTCTCTGGAACGTACTTCGGCAAACCTTGGTTCTCTGTCCTCTTTGGTAGACATGCCCATCATCATCGGTAACACTTGCAAACGGACCGCGGTAAAGGACAGCGTCCTTGCAATCGTCACAAGATTGAATCGGGGATTTGTAAGCGATCACAGTCACCGAGCGGAATTCAATTCCCTGAACAACCTGCCAAGCTTTCTCTTGATAGACGGCAACCTCAATACCACTGAACCCAGCATCCGAAAAAGCATTGAGAAAATCCTGCTCTTGGAACGCTCCGGAAATGCAGCCGCTCCACAATTCTGCATCATTCTGCATGTCGAGGGGCACCGGCTCATCACTGACAATATCACTAATCACTGCCCTGCCACCAGGTTTTAAAACTCGGAACAGTTCTCTAAATAATTGCTGCTTGTCACTCGAATCCACTAGGTTAAGAACACAATTGCTGACCACAACATCAATGGAATCATCAGGAATCATGGGCCGCTCAGACCTCATTTGATCTAAAAAGGATTCAAATTCCCGAAAGGTGGATTCACTCGTTACTGGATTCTGTGATAAGTATTGATCCACCTCATCGCGATCAATCGCGAGATCTTGGATCTTCCCTCTTTTGAATTCAACATTTGAATAACCTAGCTTTTCAGCGACTTCACCTTGACTGCTTCGCGCGAGATCAAGCATCGTGTCATTCATATCGACGCCGATAACAAGCCCCTGGGGTCCAACTACCTGTGAAGCAATAAAGCAGATCTTTCCGCCACCACTGCCCAAATCCAAGACCGTTTCACCGGTTAGGATGTATTTGGATGGATCACCGCAACCATAGTCGCGATCAATGACTTCGTTAGGGATTACTTTGAGGTATTCTGCATCGTAATCCACAGGACAACAGAGAGCTGCTTCACGCTGCTCGGCTGCTGCTGAATAACGTTCCTCAACAGCTGAAACTGTGTCCAAGGTTCTATTCGAATCCGACATTCCTCTTTTACCCTTCACTCTTTAACTATGAAAGCTGTACCACGAGTTGATCAATCAACACAGGTTAGGTCGCGATCGCTCCACCGCAACTACTTCCGGCACCAGCAGTGCACGCATAACAGTGGTCTGCGACGCAGATGGAAGCACCTACAAGATTCTCAAGCTTGTCAATTTCCCATATTGTAGGCGGCACGGCACCCTGTGAGGATAAACCTAACATCTGATTGAAGTCGCAATCATAAAGTTTTCCATCCCAACTAATGGAGATCAATGACTTACACATGACTTGCTGAGCCGCCCGTGGATTAAAATTCTGCTCCAGCAGCTGGAAATAATCCTCCAACTGCCCTCGTTTATCCAGAAATTTCGCAAACCGTTTCACTGGCAAATTCGTGATCGTTAATAATTGGTTAAAAACAATGTCGTAACGCTTGAGCAACTCTTCCTGGTAAGCACGCTGCAGCGTTGCTTGGTCTGGTGGCAGAGATGCACCATTAGGATTGAACACCAAATCAAGGCGAAGATCCGATGCGGGCTGTCCATAACCCAATGAATTCAAAAGCTGCAAACCCTCAATACTCTTTCTAAAAACACCAGATCCTCTTTGGAGATCTACGTTCTCCTCAAGATAGCAGGGCAATGAAGCGACAATATCTACTTTCTGCTGCTGCAAAAATTCGGGTAGCCAATCCATCCCAGGCTCAAATAAGACAGTGAGGTTACATCGATCGATAACCCTCACATCCGAAGATCGAAAGAACTCTACCATCTTGCGAAAATTTGGATTGAGTTCCGGAGCGCCTCCGGTGAGATCAACGGTCTGAATAGTGGAACACTCACGAGCCAGGTCCATCACTCGCTGCGCGGTCTCCTGATTCATATTCTCGCGTGTCTTGGTCGGTCCTGCCTCGACATGGCAGTGCGTACAAGCCTGATTACATAGTTTTCCCAAATTGATCTGCAAATCACTCAGTGAGTGTCTCACCATTTCAATGGATTCATTTTTTGCACGGTCAGCAAACGGTGGTACAAGCCCGGTACTGCTTCCAGAATCAATGATAGGGAGGAGAGTTTTCATTCAAATCACTTGCGTCCGGGAAATCGACGGCAACAATAGACGATCTTCTTATCGATCGAGGTTGATCTCGCCATGATTATTCCATAGCCACCTCGCTAGGTGAAGCTTATACGATTCCGGACTATCCCAGAATCAGCAACTCTGTCATTCAAGCTGCGATTTTTCAACTCATGAACCTCGAATGTGACACTGGAAAACATCAACTACTCGCCACGTGCGCCTTTGGGCTCGAGGCTCTCGTTCGCCGAGAGCTGGAATCGCTTCAATATGCAGCGAAGGTTATTGAACCTGGGCGAGTTGCATTCGAAGGGGATTCAACCGCTATTTTACGATCAAACCTTTGGTTGCGAACAGCAGATCGTATCCTGCTAAAAGTCGCAGACTTTCCCGCGGGTGACTTTGACGAACTTTTCGAATCAACACGGGAAATCAACTGGGCAAGCTACATTTCACAAAAGGGTCAGTTCCCCATCAACGGACGATGCATTCGATCCCAACTTGCGAGTGTACCTGCATGTCAACGTGCGATTAAACGGGCGGTAGCAGATTCGCTGTCGAGAGATTACCAAGGCGCTTCGTTAACCGAAGATGGCGCGAGTTATCGAATCGATTTTACGATTTTAAAAGATCATGCCACATTAACCATCGATACATCCGGTGTCGGTCTACATCGTCGAGGTTATCACCAAAGAGGTTCGTCTCCACAGGTTAAGGAAACGCTCGCAGCAGCATTGGTTTTATTGAGCTATTGGCGAGCCGGTCGGCCGATGATTGATCCAGTTTGTAAAGGCGGGACAGTAGCCATTGAGGCAGCAATGATTGGAATGAAGATCGCGCCGGGCATGAATCGAACATTTGCCTGTGAAGATTGGTCTCCTGATTATCAGAAAATCTCGCAACAGATTCGCCATGAGGCATCCACCAATCAGATAGCTGGCTTAGACAATCGAATCATTGCAATCGATTCGGACTCGCGTGTGCTGCAAAAAGCTCGCTTTAATGCCAGCTTAGCCAATGTGAGTGAATGTATTCATTTTGTGTGCCGTGAACTCACCGAAATCCAAAGCCAGCGACGTTTTGGAAGTGTGATCACATTACCTCCGCCGGAAGAGACTTTCCGGTCCTTCCGAGAAAGAGACGATTATTATCGGCAACTCCCGGAATTATTCCGGAGACTACCCACATGGTCACATTACGTTCTGAGCGATTTCAGAAAACTGGAATCGCTTCTTGGCCGCAAGGCAGATCGAAGGAGGAAGCTGTACAGCGGCGGCCAGTCCATGACCTACTATCAATTCCACGGCCCCAAGCCTGTCACGAATGAGAGCCCAAGGGAATCACACCAGAGCAACGTATCCAATTCCAAAATCAGAGAAGGTGGACGCCTAGATTCAAAGAAGATAGAAGAATCCGCAGAGGCAAATATTTGTGAACTTGAAACCTCCTCAATTTCATCTCTGCCACCGGTACTGGAGGAATCTAAGAACGAGCCCCTCTACGAGCATGCATCGGGACCCGCAGCATTTGGTGAACTTTCGGCCAAGTCAGAGGAACAAGCCACACTGTTCGCCGCTCGGCTCAGGAAAAGAGCCAAGCACCTGCGCCGCTGGCCGACCAAAAGAGGCATCACCTGCTATCGCCTCTATGAGCGAGACGTCCCCGAAATCCCACTTGTTGTCGATGTTTATGAGGATGCAATCCACATCACCGAATATGATCGACCACATGAGCGGGATATTGCGGAACATGCAAACTGGCTTGACCTGATGGCTCGAACGGCAGCAGACTGCCTAAGCATCGCAAGTAAAAATGTTTTCCTCAAAAGCAGGGGAAGACAGAAGGGCAAAAGCCAGCATGACAAGGTGGCCGAAACCCACAAGCGTCAAGAAGTCCATGAAGGTGGACTTAAATTCCTCGTCAACCTATCAGATTATGTGGATACCGGACTCTTCCTTGATCATCGTGTCACCCGAGGCATGGTCAGAGATCACGCCATGGGGAAGAGCTTTCTCAACTTATTCTGTTACACAGGTTCCTTCACCGTTTATGCAGCTGATGGCGGTGCCACCCAATCAGTGAGCGTTGACCTCTCAAAAAATTATCTGGATTGGGCAAAAGCAAACCTGCGTCTCAATGGCTTGGATAGTGATCGGCATCGATTCATCTCCCAAGACGTCATGCAATTCATCACAGAGCATCATGCAGAGCCAACCTACGACCTTGTGGTGATTGACCCACCAACGTTCTCCAACAGTAAACGCACGGAAAGGGATTGGACCGTTCAGGGACAAGCAGAAGAACTGCTCCGTCAAACCTTGCCACTGGTTAAAAACGGGGGTGTCATTTACTTTTCAACTAATTTT
>JAYYHM010000250.1:0-9607 GCA_036148415.1 Planctomycetota bacterium | reverse complement strand
ATCGCAGTGAAGCCTCCTGATTCCACCAAGTGCATCAAGCCTGCTGGAAAACCAAAATAGAGAAGCCTCTTGATTAGAGGTCTGTCAAAAATGCATCCGCTGAGAATGCGATAGCGATCCGAAGTGGATTTTCTGCTAAGCAGAGCGATATAGCAGATCGCTTTGAACCAAAGCGAGAGGACGCTCGCTACTGCAGCGCCTTGAATCCCGAAGCTGGGCAAGGGACCGACGCCAAAGATCAGGGCCGAATCCAAAATTAAGTTCACTAATCCAGAAAAAAGAGAGACCCACATAATGACTCGTGTGCGCTCGGTCCCGCTAAAGAACCCACTGAGTGCAGATTCAATCAGCATACCGGTTGAACCGAGCGTCAAAATACGAAAATAGCTCGACTGTAAAGGAATCAGTTCGCTGGCCTGTCCACTGATCGAGAAAAGAAGTTCCGCGAAAGATCCTAGGATCAGGTAAAACGGGGTGACGATTAACGATAACCAGACAGCTTGCCATAGAAAGCGACCCACCTCTCGTTCCTGACCTGCACCAACATACTGGCTAATGATCGCGCCGGTCATGGAAACGATCCCCATGGGCAGACAAAGACAAACCCAAAAAAGATTGCCACCAGCCATCGATGCACTCATGGAGGCCCCATCGTGCCACAGCAGCATGGTTCGGTCCATGAAAAGAACGATTGAAAAAGTGCCTGTGCTCACCACGAGGGGTAAAGCGATTCGCAGCACCTCACTCAGCACGCTCTCATGGCGATGTGCTGGCTGTAAATCATTCGATGAAGTTTCAATCGCATTCAAGTTATTTTGTTGACCGACTCGAGAGCGTGTTAGGTAGCAACCAAGCTAAAGCCATTCCAGTGAACAAGCCACCCAACTGTGCACCGTTTGCCATACTACCTGCGATAGGTGTTAAGCAGAAGGTGAGCCAGCTAATCATCAAAATGTAATTCAGTGGAACAAGGTAGATCGGGTATTCGGATACAAATTGCGGGCGAAGCCAAAGATAGCCAAAGGCACCAAACACTGAGCCGGATGCACCCAGAGCGAGAGGATTGCCTTGTAAAGAAATTGGCAATATTGAATTCATGGGAAGCATGACCTGCAGCAGTGATCCCGCGATGTGGCTGAGCAACAAAATCAATAGCAGAACCTTGGAGCCTTCAATTCGCTCGAGGGCCGAACCTAAAAACAAAAGCCACACGACATTGAATGCGAGGTGCAACGGGTCAGTATGGATAAAAATAGCGGTGAGCGGACGCCAGATTTCTCCGCGTCTGATGGAGAGCCAAGCGTCTTTTGAATCCCGAAATAAAATGGGGTCAACGAATGCGAGGCGGGAATAGGTCACTTGCTCCAGCGTTTGCTCAGCGGTTTCACGCCTGCCACGAGGACTGCCAAAATTACTGATCATGCTCAGCAGGATCGACAAAAAAACAAGCGTAAGTGTCACCCGCTTGGAACCAATTTCGACGGTGTGAGGAGACGCTAGCTCAGAATGACTCAGGTCACTGGAGCGAAGGTCTGCTTGCTTTGCTGTCTCCTTAGGCGTCTGCGAATCATTCTCTGACGCATCCAGAAGGTTGGACCCTTGGACGACGGGTTGATCATCAACGCTTAAAAAGTCTTCTGAATCCGAAGGGGTCTCTATCTCCGTGACAGAAACGGTTTCGGGTAAAGCACTCTGCTGGTCTCGAATCTCACTCAAAAGTCGTTGGGCTGTAGAAACTTGATCTTCATCGAGAATCCATATTGTCCAATTTGTCGGATTTTCTTCCGAATCGTGGTCCAATTTGGCGGTAATACCATGTTCACGAAGAAAGTCGAGCAGGCTATGGGCCGTGGGTCCGTCTTGGAAGTTATCAAGTAGCCGCATAAATAATGTGATTTGGTTTCCAAGTAGACTCGTTAAGGGAAGCTACCCAACGTGCAAAGGTCGAAAGTAGTGAAGGACAGTCGTGATCCAACCCATTGAGGGATGACCGACCACCACAAGCATAGCATCCCACTCCGTTTGGGGAACGCATTGTAAGGTGTGCGCTGTATCTTGGAGCTCCAAAGAGTGGAGCTTTCAAAACTTACTACGACTTAGTTATGAAAAGTATGTCCGGCAAACGATACCTAATTACACTAGGAGTGAGAGCGTTGGGGTGAGATTGACCGAATCCTCTGAAAGCAAGCTTTCCCCCACTCTGATCTCCGACTTCCCAGACACTGATTTCCGGCCGATGAGCCGTGCCTCCTTTTTATTCTGAATGATGATGGCCATGAGTATTTTGAATGCATTACTCACTTCTCGCTTTCCATTATATCCCTGTAGTCTGAAGTTGCTTGTCACCCTTGTTTTCGTCGTTCCTACTGTGATCGCGGTTCCGGCCATCAGCGGTCATGCGGGTGAAATCACGCTTGCGTTGGATGATCAGCAGAACGACGCGAAACAACCCTTGCAAAACTCGGATTCCACCAAAGAGGATTCTGCTGAGGAGGATTCTGCTGGAGAGGATTCCAGTGAGGCTGACTCCAACCCACTTGATTCCGCGGAGTCCAATCAGGTTGAGCAGGAGGATGTATGCCTACCCGTGATCAAGATTCTGGTAAGACGGAGAGAGAATTCAGAAGTGGCAGCACTCCGAAGGGATCTGGAAGACGGTAAGTTTGACAAAGTCGCTGTCGATCTCCGAACGGGCAGTCGGATCAAAGATCAACCTAAAATTATGGTGCCCATCTCACCCGAGCGATACCGAGTTTGGTATGGCTACCACAGTGGTATTCGGCAAGCAGTCATCCGGACGGCCGAGGAATTCGGAAAGCAGCTGCCCTATTCATCCGCGCAAAACGAGGCATTAGGGCAAAGAGGGTATCCATCCAATTCAAATCGCTCGACTTCGTCATCAAGCGGAGATTCTGAGCAGGACACTGGAGATCACGAGGAGCCAGTCGAGGGAGTCCGCGAGGGTGGTTATCCGACGCGGACCAGTTGGTGGACAGTGGGAAAAAAACATCCTGAGAAAGAGGGCATGGTGAAACACCTGTCAGGTGGTCCCCATAAGGGGAGGTTTGATCTGCTCTGGCTGGAAACCCTCACTCGAGACGAGTTGCACTCCTTGCATTCCGACGATCACGAGGAAAAAGTGAATTGGCTCTACGCTAAAAAACCCTCCGTCACGCCAGAGGCGGATTCGGAGGCATCCTCAGAGAATCCAGAAGCTGATGAGACTCCGAAGGACACAGAGGTCGAAAACGCAGAGTTAGCTCGATCATGATGACCCTAAGAATCGGTAGGCCACAGTGATAAATCTCCCCACTGGAGGGGTTGAGCCTTGCTTGAATCATGTCCTAGCATTTATCATGAGAACGCAGTCGAGCATTTCCACGAGATGACAGTTCAACGAAATGTTGAATCTTGCCGGAAGGAAACTTTAAAAAAGTCGGTTCCGTACAAGTTCCAGCAGAAATCTTGGTACCGGTCGCATCTAAGTCTCAGGGTAATCGATGGAAGATGTTTTTCGGCTAGGCCGCCTTCGTGTTTCGAAGCCCCTAGGGTGTTGTGAGACTACAGGGTGTTCGGTTCACAAAACACACTAGATAGATACAGATACAACTATTCCCACTCAATCCAGGATTGAATCTCCAATGGCAGTCAAACTGAGCGAGCGAGCCGCTGAAGAAGTGAAGCGGTTTCAAACTGAACATAACTTTGGCGACGAGATGGTCTTGAGAATCGGTATTGCCGCCGGTGGCTGTAGCGGATTCAGCTACACTCTCAATTTCGATGATAGCTTCGACGAAAAGGCTGACACCAAGTACGATTGCCACGGTGTTGCAGTGGTGGTCGATAAGAAGAGCGCTCTCTACCTCGATGGAACGACCGTGGATTGGTACGAGAGTCTCGAGAAGCAAGGGTTCACGTTCGAGAATCCGAATGCGGTGAAAAGCTGCGGTTGCGGAAGCTCTTTCCAAGCCTAGTATCTGATCTGTCTGGCATCTGAGTTTTCGTCAATCCGATTTGCATCGGAGAGCAGGTTCCTTGCTTCAGTATTTCCGTTTTTAACAACTCGGTTTGACCAGACACAATCAATGGATTGAAACATTCAACGGCGAGATCGCTCCAATGTGATCCCGCCGTTTTTTTTGTCCACCAGTGTGTTAGTATTGGAGTTCTCTAATCCGGGAGTGGGCCATAACGGAGCAGACCCATTGCGTGATATGATGAAGCTCCCCCGATGATATGGGCCCCCTTCATTAACCTCAGGGATGAGCGTGTCAGATCCACTTTCCGTCGATTCGATTCTTGGAGCCTCGGGAAGGATTGCAAAGCGTCTTGAGAATTATGAATCGCGGGAGCAGCAGTTAGAAATGTCTCGCGGCGTGGCAGAAGCACTTGCCACGGATCAGCATCTGATTGCCGAAGCTGGTACGGGCACTGGTAAAAGTTTTGCTTACCTCGTTCCAGCAATTCTTCATGCCACTGAAAGTCAGAATGAGGACCGACCACCGCCTGAAGAAGATGGAAAAGCTCGCAAGCGAAGAGTTTTGATCTCCACTCACACAATCAGTTTACAAGAGCAGTTGATCGCGAAAGATTTACCGCTACTGAACAGTGTGATACCGCGAGAGTTTTCTGCTGTGCTCGTCAAAGGGAGAGGGAATTATCTTTCTCTCCGCCGGATGAATCGAGCCGTATCCAAGTCGACCTCCCTGCTTTCAACCGATCTTCAGCATTCACAGCTTCGGGACATTAAGCAGTGGTCTGGCGACACCACGGACGGATCCCTCTCTTCCCTCCCGTTTCGCCCCGAATCCCTCGTCTGGGATGAAGTTGCTAGTGACACCGGCAACTGCTTGCGAAGATCCTGTAAATCCTACAACGATTGTTTTTACTTTCGAGCAAGACGCCGTGCTACCAATGCGGAACTCTTGGTCGTTAACCATGCAATGTTCTTCAGTGACCTCGCATTGCGCAGGCAAAATGTTTCGCTACTCCCAGACTATGACGCCGTGATACTGGATGAATGTCACACGCTCGAATCGGTTGCAGGTGACCATCTCGGAATGAGGATGACCAGTGGCCAGTTTGATTACCTGTTTGATCGACTTTACAACGATCGAACACACAAAGGCTTGTTGGTAGAGAAAGAATTGGTTGCTTTACAGCAGATGGTTGACCGATGCCGGTATGCATCGAGTCAGTTCTTTGCCGATCTCTTGGATTGGTGGGAAGAATCAGGACGTCCCAATGGTAGAGTGAACTCACCCGGCGTCGTTTCGAATCCAGTCAGTAAGCCGATGGAAGAGCTGGCATTGGGGCTTCAGCGACAAGCCAACGCTGCGAAAGGCGAGTCAGAGAAAGCGGATTTCCAGTCCGCTCACGACCGTCTCCTTGCACTAGCGGGCGGACTGAGGCAATGGGTTAAGCAAGAAGTTGACGGTTGCGTTTACTGGCTGGAGAAAACAGGAAGTCGACGAGGCATGGACCGGGTCACGCTTGCAGCCTCCCCGATAGATGTGGGAGCGACACTCAGGTCGGAATTATTTCAAAGCAAAGTGATTCGTAGTGTGGTGATGACGAGTGCAACACTTGCTACTGGCAAGGATACCAATTTCTCTTTCTATCGATCTCGTATCGGTTTGACCGATGGTCTCACAGTGTGTGTCGGAAGTCCCTTTGATTATGCCAAGCAGGCACGTGTCGTCGTCGTCAGAGATCTTCCTGATCCATCCCGTGAGCGACAAGCATTTGAGAAGGCTTTACCCGATCAGATTAAGCGTTACGTCGAGGAGAGTGATGGTCACGCTTTTGTCCTCTTCACCAGTTATGATCTTTTGAAACGTTGTGCAAAATCCTTAACCAGGTGGCTCACCGATCAAAAGATGGAACTTTACAGTCAAGCCGGTACGCAGAGTCGCACACAATTACTCGATGCTTTCAGGCGGAATTCTAGAGGTGTATTATTTGGTACCGATTCGTTTTGGCAAGGCGTCGATGTCCCCGGTGATGCACTGACCAATGTGATCATCACGAAGTTGCCTTTCGCTGTGCCCGATCATCCGTTATTGGAAGCAAGATTGGAATCGATTAAAGAGAGCGGTGGGAATCCTTTTTCGGACTATCAAGTACCCGAGGCGGTGATCAAATTTCGGCAAGGTTTTGGACGCCTGATCCGTACCAGAAGCGATCACGGCAGTGTCGTTGTCCTCGATCCTCGGATTCACACCAAAGCTTACGGGCGAATGTTTCTCGAATCGCTGCCGCCCGCAGAGGTCGAATACCAGAACGCGTCTCGGTAACGATAGTCTATGGGCTGAACACAAACCCGTATGGACTCAGCCACGCTTCTTTCGGTCACTACGAGAGGATTTGGAAGCCGTCTGTTGAGAAGCATTTCGTAGAGCTCGATAATGCCTTCGCCGAACGGTATTGCCATAAAAGTGGAGTGGGCGATTGGGCCTTAGCTCAATGGGAGTGGATTCGATTTTCTGTTTGAATTCACCTGTAGCGATAATCCTTGGGGACCAGCCTGTTTCACCTGCAGTCACGTGTTCTGCGTTAATCAGAAATGACAAGCCCATCGAAAGGGAGACAATCAGAATTCGGTTCGACATGGTCAATGGTAATACCTGAGGGATGTTGCATTCACTTGCCCGCTGCGAAGTGAGGACAAGGCAAACCTAGGTTTCAAATTGCACCTTTCGACTAGAAATGCGAACTAAAATTTGCGAAGCAAGTATTCTCAACCCCCCTTTGACTGTCATAATCGGTTTCACCCTACCCAAGGCTCTGATCGTCAGCGTGTGAGGGAGAGAGGACCTCTTCGGTGTCATTGGCCATCGATTTGGTACAGATCTGGTGGCGACATCATGTTCAAGCGTGTTGATGAATTGAGTTTTTGAAGGCCTACCCGTGCAGAGAGTGGATGAATTCAGTGACGCCGATCGATTCGAAGGTTTACTTGGCGAAATGCCCTTTTTGTGGATCGGGTCGTTGCGCAGTCAGGATTTGTGAACAGAAAGAGATGGAACCGGGTCATCCGTCGAATCTACGGGACGGTAAGCATGCCTATGTGCTCTGTGATTCTTGTTGCGCGACTTGGAACGAACCCGATCTAACGACCTGTCATCAATATCTTTCCTCCATCAAACCTCTTTGCCCGGTCTGCCAAGAAGCTTCAGAATCCCCGTTCATGACACCCTTAAATGACAGTGGTGTGAGAACTAATCGCTGGGCGACACCCGAACAATTGACGCGATCGAGCTGGGAATTCGCATTGGGCCAAAACCTGACATTGGATGCGGCGGACCTTGATGCAATGTTTCAGGGTGATCAACCCTTTGAATTCAACACGGAAGGTTTCGAAGATTTCGTGTAAAGAGTGATCTTTCCTTTGGACTCTCTTTAAGACGTATTTAATGTAATCGAGGCGAGTAGAAATAAGCTAAGTGAAGTTTCATGTTGTTGCCCATTGATATTCATTCGTCTATCGATCAGCGACCGGTTCCCAGTGAGTGGCGAGATCAACTTGAAAAGGTTCGTCTGCGCATTCAGGCATTTCAGGATCGCTGGGATCGTCCACAGATTGAGCAGTTCGTTGCTGCAGATTTCCTGCATCTGTTTCAAGCCATCAGCTGGTTGCGCGAAACGCAAACTTTAATTGGTAATCGATTTCTTGAATGGGGTTGCGGATTTGCAGTGGTAGCGTCGATTGCATCTTCTCTAATATTTGAAGCCAAAGGTATAGAAGCCGAGTCAGACTTGATACGTGAGGGTCGTCGGACACTCACTGAATGGAATGTGGATGCGGATCTCATACACGGTAACTTTCTACCGGATGGTTCAGAAGATCTTACCGATCAATCGACTTTGCCGAGTCTTGGGCATCCCATCGCGTCAGCGTATCAGCATCTGGGTTTAGAACTAGACGATTTCTCAATCGTCTATTCTTATCCATGGCCTGGTGAAGATAAATTTCATCGCGAGGTCTTCGAGCAATTCGCTGCTCCAGGAGCGCTGCTCCTCTGCTTCTGCGGCCCTAACGACCTACGACTGTGGAGAAAAATGGTTGCCGCGGATCCCGATCGATTTCAACCAAGATCAAGGCGGCGACGTGATCGACGTTAGTCCATTGATTCCATCCAGGAATGACTTTCTCATCCCGCTGGAATCGATAAATACTCTGCGATTACCCTGCAGCTACTCAACGCTGATCTCAAAGATCGCTTCGATTTCAACAGCGATTCCACCCGGCAGCGAGTTAGTACCCAAAGCACTCCTTGCTGCAACACCCGCGTCTTCACCGAAGATGTCTCGGAAAAGCTCACTGCATCCATTGATCACAGCCGGTTGTTCGCCAAAGTTATCCGTGCTTCGCACGAGGCCGAGCAGTTTGACGAGCCGCTTGACACGATTCAAACTTCCGAGTTCAGACTCCAGGGTAGCGAGCATGGCCAAGCCGGTTGTTCGCGCGGCTTCGTAGCCGGCTTCCACATCCATGTCTAATCCAAGTCGTCCCGTGATCAAAGTTTTGTCCACCTTCAATGGGCCGTGTCCTGACAAATAAGCCATGTTGCCGCAAATCACGATGGGTTTGTAAATACCCATCGGCTTCGGCGCAGGTGGTAGTTCGACTCCAATTTGTTTTAGACGCTGGTCAGCACTCATGCGGGTCACTCCAGTGGTTAGGTGAGTTTGTAGTTAGGTTTTATTCTTTTTTTCCGTAGACCGAGTCGGGGTCAACAAGTCGCTGATCAACAACTTGTGTCTTGAACTCCGAGTCAATGATTCGGAAGAAGCAGCTTTCATACCCTTCGTGGCAGGCGGCTCCGGTCTGTTCCACTAGGAGCAGGATCGAGTCTGCATCACAATCAATTCGAGCTTCCTTGACGACCTGCTGATGGCCACTGGTTTCACCCTTCCTCCAGAGTTTTCCCCGGCTGCGGCTGAAATAGACAGCCCTCTGTGTCTCAATAGTTTCTTTCCACGCAGTCTCATCCATCCAAGCCATCATGAGGACTCGTCCTGATTGATGATCTTGAGCAATTGCAGGGAGAAGTCCGGAGGTTCCGGGGAAATCGTGTCCACGACTAAAATTGGGCTGATCGGTCACGACTGAAATTGGGGTGTGAGAAAGGGAGTGATGCCGTGTCATCGAAGGGTTACAGGGTAACCACAAAAAAGATATCCGGTTACCCACTTGGCTGATCGCAGTTCCTTAATCGGAAGGATAAAACCTCCGGTTCTCTGTCAGGGACTTTCGATCGATTGGACGTTTATTATAGGACCATTGCCGTGGTTACCTAGCCGAGTATCGAAGATCAGTCGGGAAAGATCTTTTGAACTTCTGTTGACCAGGACTCCCAGTCATTACCTGCAGCCTCAAAGTCAACAGCCATCCAACGCACGGGATGGTTAGGAAGAACACGGGGCTTGTAATCACTCTCCGGATTCAGCGGTATTTGGCTGCTATTACCCATCGCCAATCGCTCTTCAGTATTCGGCTCCGTCAAATAGTTTGCAATCTTTTCCGCAGCGACAGGATGAGGTGCATTTTTGAGGATAGCGAGGGTGTTGGGAATCCTAAGCGTTCCAGGCTGATCAGGTTGCT
>JAYYHM010000249.1:0-5275 GCA_036148415.1 Planctomycetota bacterium | reverse complement strand
CACTCGTCCTTCATGAGTGGCCTTGTGTGCTAACATTGGATCACCCGCTACATCACCAATTGCGAGGATGCTTGGATCCGAAGTGCGTTGCTGTGAATCGCAGACAACGAATCCCCGGTCGTTGACGACAACCTTGGTATTTTCGAGCCCGAGACCCGAGGTCACAGGACGTCTTCCGATGCTTACCAACACACGATCATAACGTTCGTGGCCAAACTTTCCTGGACCCTCGAAGGTCACTTCAATTTGGTTATCTACTTCGGCCAGTGATCCAACTTTGGTGTTCAGGTAGATGCGACCCTCAAATAATGAATCCATTGCTTTTGCGAGTGGCTTTACGAGATCACGATCAGCTCCTGGCAGTAGTCCATCCATTAATTCGACTACTGTCACTTTTGATCCGAGGCGGGCGTATACGGATCCCATTTCAAGACCGATATATCCACCACCCACTACGAGAAGGGAATCGGGAATATCTTGAAGTGCTAACGCGCCTGTACTGTCAAGCACGCGGTTGCTGTCGATTCGAAATGCGGGCGGCATCGCTGGAACGCTGCCGGTCGCCAAGATGCAGTGATCGAAGGTGAGTTGACCACCTTCTGGAATCGATTCGTGATCACCCTCGAGTTTGAGTGTGTTGGAATCGATGAAAGATCCTCGTGCTTGAATGACCGTAACATTTCGTCTTTTCGCAAGGTTGCCTAGTCCACCGGTCAACGCGGCGATCACCTTGTCTTTCTTCGCACGGACTTTATCGATGTCAACTTGAGGCTTTCCTTCATAGCTCACGCCCCAATCTTCTCGCATTTCTTCCACTTCGCTGATTACCTTTGCGACATGGAGAAGAGCCTTGCTGGGAATGCAACCCCGAAGCAGGCAAGTGCCACCGAGGCGTGATTCCGCCTCTACGACGGTCACATCGAGACCTTCATCTGCCGCGAGAAAAGCTGCGGCATAACCACCGGGACCACCACCGAGAACGACAACGGGAGCGTGCATGGTTCTGAGTTCCAATCCGAGTCTTGTGTAATGTATGCGGTGGACCCTGTTGAAGGCCTACCGACGCCAATTTACAAACCGCATACAACCAAAGCGTCTAACCCTTAAGGGAAAGACGCTTTGAGCGTGCTTTCAAAAATGTTTACTGGTATCGAAACGAAGCATCAAGCGCTTCCGTTATCGAGACCGCAACTACCGCGATAGGAATTCCACCACGCTATTCGCATCCACTGGAAGACTGATATCGCTCGGCCCAGGAATCCCCAGCATGGTTGCTTTGAGGTTTTCACTATCGAAGGACACCCAATCCAAAGCATCTGGGCTCGCGTTGGCGATCACACCCCGATAAAGATTCTTGAGGTTTTCCTTACCACGTACCTCGATGATATCACCCGGACGCAGTAGGTAATTTGGTTTAGTGACTTTGACTCCGTTCACCCTGAAGTGACCATGAGTAATCCCTTGACGTGATTGAGGTCGAGTTTTGGTGAACCCAACGCGTCGGACCACATTGTCAAGTCGGCGTTCGCACATCAGCAACAACAGTTCACCGGTGTTGCCAGGCTTACGACCTACCGCATCAAAATAACGGCGGAGTTGCCGTTCACC
The DNA here is from genome assembly GCA_036148415.1 of Planctomycetota bacterium. Classification (GTDB taxonomy): domain Bacteria; phylum Planctomycetota; class Planctomycetia; order Pirellulales; family Pirellulaceae; genus Rubripirellula. The sequence continues at coordinate 3,667 of JAYYHM010000249.1, read as the reverse complement.
CAAACCGTAGTAGTGCTTGATCTTCTGCTTTTCCATCAATGCCGCACCGTAGTTACTTGGACGACGGCCACGCACATGCATTCCTGGCGGGTTTGGGCGTCGATCCAAAGCACGGGATGCTCCAGCTGTTTCGTAGATCAGGGAACCTAGACGACGGTTGATTCGGCCTTTTGGACCAGTGTATCGAGCCATTCGATATCCTTCTCACGTTAAAACGCGGTTAGAGGCACTGTGCGGATCAGAGATCAGCACGGCGTGATCCGCGTCAAATCCAGCAACTCTCATCGACATGATGTTGCTAAACTGACCTTACGGCCTACGTCGGCGGGCAAGTGGTCACGCTACTTTCTTCTTTTGGGGGGATCAGTCTCGCGATTTCTACCTATTTTCACAAGGGGGAACCAGCGAAGAATCAGCTGATTTGTACGTTATCAGCAGCTTGGCTGCTCAAGAATTACGAATTTCATGCATCAAGGGGACTTTTTGAAAGTCTGAGCTTTGCAACTCGCGTTCTTTTGGAGTCACGGGGTCTCTCTTCCGCCGAAGGAGTTTTCATACTGTTGGTATTGGTCATGGTCAGTTGGGGGGTATTGCCAGAGCATGCAAAGCGGGTGACCCAAAAGCCTGCCAGCAATTGTAAGGGTTGCTAGGAGACACCCGAGCTGTGAGCCCCTCTGAGCCGAGGTCTTTGATGATGAGTGCAATAGATGGGGATCGTTAGTGAGGTCAATACTGGTTACCGGCGGCAGGTTACCGCCTGACCCTTTTGGTGAGCTTGGCGAAGGGAGAGCGATGGGCTACCGTGTTTGAGTAATCAGGTGGTTGCAAGTCGAGAAGAACTGCTCGTCAACTAGAGCGGGTTTGGATTTGGGTTCAGTTTTCAGCTTTTAGGAAATGTTGTGATGGCAAACGTGGATGTCGTAGGTGTGGGCAATGCGTTAGTGGATGTACAGGCGCGAGTTGACGACTCCGTTTTACCCGAACTCGGAATCGACAAAGGTGTAATGACACTTGTTGATGATGCACAGCAGAAAGCCGTTTTGGAAAAGCTAAAAGACCTGCCGCTAAATCGGTGTGCCGGGGGTTCAGCTGCCAATAGTATTGTTGCAATCGCTGAATTCGGTGGCAGTGCGACCTACGTGGGTAAGGTAGGTCACGATGAGGTGGGACAGTTCTTTCTTGACGACATGCAGAGTCTCGGCATCGAGATCAAGGGGCAATACGCCGAAGCCCCAACGGGCACTTGTGCCGTGCTAATCACCGAGGACGCGCAGCGCACCATGCTGACCAATCTCGGAGCATCGGCAAAGCTAACGGTTGATGACATCGATCGCAGTTTGATTGAGGGAGCCAAGTATGTCTATGTTGAGGGCTACCTGCTTACGGGTGAATCCACAAAAGCAGCAGCCTACAAAGCAATGGATCTTGCTCGCGAGCTTGGAGTGAAAGTGGCCCTGACGGCATCGGATCCGTTCCTTATCAATGTCATACGTGATGAGATATGGGATCTTGTTACCGGACCGGTAGATCTATTTTTCTGTAATGAATTAGAAGCTCAAAGTCTGACGGGTGAATCCGATCCGGTAGCATGCGCAAAAAAAATTCATGAGCATGTGGAAAGCGTGGCTCTGACGCTCGGTGAAAAAGGTTCACTGGTGATGCATGGCGGTGAGGCCTTTGCAATTGAGGGGCTTTCAGTGAAAGCGATTGATACGACGGGTGCGGGTGACATGTACGCAGGGGCGATGCTTTATGGCATTACCAATGGGTTATCGTGGAAACAGGCGGGGCACCTTGCTTCTAATGCTGCTTCTCGAATTGTTTCCCAAATGGGCGCTAGGCTTGATCAGCCTCTCACAAAGGATGAGATTGCTGCGATCACTGACTCGATCAGCTAGGTCAATTAGCTAGCGGTGGGGTTGAAAGGTGTTAGTCTGTATCGATTGCACCATCTGGTCCGATTAGGATTGCTTGTCAGCCCTCGGATCTCGGTTTGAGTGGATTGACTTGGATGGTTAAATGAAGCTTGGTCTGCCGATGAATAGAGAATCCGTCTTTTTCCATTCATTCAGTGTCAGACCCCATGTCAGCCGAATCTTTTGCGTACGAAGGTCGAAGCGAGCGAGAGCCCAATGTGCCACGAGATGTTGTGGCAATTACTCTGGTGGCTGTTACTCTGTTGCTGACCGTCTCACTAGTGACTCGTAGTGCAGCTGACCCTGTCGAGACTCCATCTTGGCCACTGAGTGTGATTTATGTGCCGGATGTTGTCGCCTACCCTTCGAACCCAGTGGTCACTAACGCCTGTGGATACTGGGGGGCCCTTCTGTCCTCGGCTCTACTTGACTCAGTCGGTCTCGCTAGTGTGGTTTTGATTGCCAGTCTCGGTGCTCTCGCAGCATCGCTGCTTTTGCAACCCTCACTCCAGTCTCCAGTTACGAGATCGCTGGGTGCAACGATTCTTTTGGCGGGTGTTGCGACCACCGCTGCGATGGTTCCCGTTTCGATTGAGGGGATGCCGGTTGTGGGCAATGGTGGTTATCTCGGAGCGATGACTTCCACCTGGTTACTCGAACACTTTGCACCAACTGGCGCCTGGATCCTCACCTTTACTGCACTTTCGGTGGGAGTACTTCTGACCAGTGATTACGCACTGGTACATCTTGGTGGTCGAGTTGCGAAGGCGTCATTTAAAATTTCTAGAACAGGGGTGCAAGCTTCGCAGAGAGTGCTTCCAGCTTTGAAACGCAAGCGGCAACCCTTTACTGATATTCAAGAGCCGATCACTCTTGATGATGAGGGACAGTCCACGAAGACCCTTATCGATCAAGAGCCCACGATTAAGATTCGAAAACCGAAGTTGAAGCCTCAATCCGAGGAACTTCAACAGGCTGAGGATGATTGGGACAGCAAGGAGTGGATTGTGGATGGGGAAACTGGCCACTGGGATCCTGAAGAAGATGAGCAGGAGTGGGATCACGAGGAAGAGCCAGAGCTTGATGAGAGCGAGGATCCCCTCGCATACGAGGTTGAGCTAGAGGATGAAAAGCTAAGCGTTCGCGGTGACACTGATCATGAAGTGCCATCGCCCAAAATACGAAACCCGAAGAGAAAAGAGAAATCGGACCCGAGAGAAGAAATCCTGGATGGTATGTCGGAGTCCGCTCCATCCGGCATTGAGGATTATCGGCTGCCTAGTCTGGAATTACTTCAAGAGAGTGACGACTTTAGTTATGAAGAACAACGCCAGGAGTGTCTCAGTAAGTCCGAGATTTTGAGGCGTACCTTCCGAGATTTTGGCTTTAATATTGCCGTTGAGCATATCGAAATCGGTCCTGTGATTTCGCAGTACGAGATTAAGCTTGAAGCGGGTTTGCGTCTCAGCAAGATTACTGGACTCTCTGACGATCTTGCCATCGCGCTGCGTGTTCCTAGCGTTCGCATCGTAGCGCCAATTCCTGGGAAAAATACAGTGGGTATTGAAGTTCCCAACGAAACTCGACAGGTGGTTCGCCTGCGAGATGTGATTGAGGAATCGGATACCCAAAGTGCCAAGATGAACATTCCCGTTTTTCTCGGGAAAGATGTTTCGGGGACTCCCATGGTAGTCGACTTGGCAAAGATGCCACACCTATTGATCGCAGGTAGAACGGGAACGGGTAAAAGT
>JAYYHM010000248.1:0-7691 GCA_036148415.1 Planctomycetota bacterium | reverse complement strand
GCTTGATAGCTGATTCTGTCAACATCTGCTCGATACATTCAGCTGCCATGGTGACTTCATCACTGAAAGAAATATGTCGCTCCTCAATACCGGTGTGATTCAAAAATTTCTTGGGGAGGCTCTCTCCATACCACTGGTTGGCAATGATCTGTTCTGGCTGATGCAGTGCGATTTTCGCAATACCGAATGAAGTGGATGTCATAATAGTTCTCAAATAAACGAACAGGGTCGTTGTTACCGAAAGAAAAATCTTGAGGTGGATCACGTAGGTCGGGAAATCCGTTCTCCAAAGACGCTCACATTAATCATGTTTACCCATCTTCATCACTTGATTTCCACAGGAGTTCCTCGCAGATTCCGGCAATCACACTGGAGGTTTCTTTTTCCTCGCTGACCACCTGACTTGCGCCAACCTTTTCGAGCTCAATGATGTTCGAAAAATATCGGCATCTAACAAGGATAAATAGATCCGCATTTTTTTGACGCAATCGATCGACAATCTGAATTGCGATTCCATCATCTGGAACACTTACCACTGCAAGCTGACTACCGGTCAAGTCCATTCTGCCCAAAATATTTTCATCAAGAGCGTCTCCCGTGACTGTTTGAAAACCTTGTTGCGCAAATGGATACAGATTCAAAGGACTATGATCGACCAGACAAACTTGCACTCCTAGTGTTTCCAGTCGCGCCGCGGTTCGTCCTCCAATCACCCCAACGCCAACCACAACCGCCCGATGAGTGCCACTAACATCTCGTTGAGCCTCCGCTTTTTGCTCATCGTCGCTGACCGTGAGTCCACCCCAGTCTAATCCGAATTTTATCAATTGAGGGGTTAAAATGAGAGTCCCAATTGCAACCAATAAAATACGTTGGTAATCGGATTGGCTGAGGATGCCTTGCGTCGCGCCTATTCCGACCAACAGAAAAGAAAACTCGCCGAGTTGCGATAACCCAAGTCCAGCACCAAGAGAGGGTCTCCATCGAAGCCCAGTAAGCCTTAGAGATAGGACGGCTGCCACGGTTTTGACGAAAACAATACTAACCAAGAAGAAGAGGATCGTCATCGGTTCTTCCAAAAATACCCGCGGTCGAAGAAGTGTACCAAGGGTAACAAAGAAAACCGCTGCGAACGTCTCACGAAATGGAAGCACAAGCGTGTCGATTTGATGGGTCAGCCGGTTACCACTCAACATAAACCCAGATGCCAAGGCTCCCACTGCAGCGGGCAGCGCTAGCAACGATGAGATCCAACACGAACCTGCAAGTACAAAGACTGAGAATAAAACGACCAACTCGGTGCTACGTAAGCCAATCAGACTCGGAACAATGTAGTACGCAATGAGGCGACGAATCCAATAAACCGCAAACACAAAAACCGTTGCGATCAGCAGAAGACTGGAGAGTTCGATCAATAAATTCGAATCGGTTTGTCCCCCCAACGCAGGAACCAAAAGCATAATCGGGACGAGTGCCACGTCCTGAAATAGCAACATAGCGATAGCGCGTCGCCCGTGTGGCGAAGTGGCCTGACCCCACTCATTCAAAGCCTTGAAAACCAAGATCGTAGAACTCAGAGATACACTCGCGCCGAGCAGAGCGGATGCTTCCCAGCTGAATCCAATCGTGTATGCCGCGAAGGCAACTGGAATCGTTACCAAGAACATTTGCGCAGCGCCACCTAGAAATATGTAACGCCGCAGTCGCACCAACTGCTCAATAGAGAATTCTAAGCCTACCGCGAACAGCAAAAGTAGCGCACCTGCGTTCGCCATCATTTCGAGTTCATGATCGTCCTGAGAGACTAGACCAGAACACCCTTGACCTAATAAGGCGCCGATGATGAGGTAACCTACCAACATGGAGACACCAGACCGCTTGCAGATAATCCCGGCACTCAGGCCGCCGAGTAAAACTATCAAGAAATCCCAAGCTACATGCTCGATCGCAAATTCGCCCATAATGGCTACTCATCCGTGAAGAAACTCAGAAAGAATACTCGGCGAAATAGAATACAACCTCAAACTCACCCTTCCAGCCGAAATGATCAACAATTTGGGATCAAGAAAAACATCAACCTTATTTCTTTGCCTTCCGTCTCAACAGTCAGTAATTCTGTAAATCGGTTCCTGCCGTAGAGCCAAAATTAATTAACAGCCTCGACGAAGTAGGAGGTGATTACCGCTGCAAACAATCCACCCCATACCAGCGTAAAGAGTCCACCCATCACAATGCCTATCCATGCGTGAACGGAACCTCTAATCTGCGGCTGACGCCTTTTAGCCCTCAAGCCATGAATCCCGAGAACTAAAGCAGGCACAGCAAGGAAAAAACCGATCAGAGGTAGAAAAGAAAAGATACCGAGGTAATAACCCGTCAGAGCTGCAGGATTTTTGTAGGGAATCACCCCACCCGTTGCGTCCCCCTCCGCCTCTGATACCTGCACTAATTCCGCTACATGCACTGGAGCCTGGAACGGATTCTCTTCTCCATCAACACTCATTGAAACCTTCCTGTGGATCCCATTTCAAATCGATCTAATTTTTGGTGCATCTAGTTGCCCGAGATCGCATCACGCCTATTCTTCGATAATTACCGGGCTTCAAGTAGAGGAACAGCTACCATGTTCGATGGCCACCAATGACCGATGTCGAATCCAGATGAGTTTTCTGCTTACAATATTTGCCGGCATCATGTTAACCGCGACCCAATTATGATCCAACCCTTCGCATGCCCCCGCGGATAGCACCTGCGTTAGTATTGCCGTAGCTCGATTCAAATAGTGGGTGAAGAGGGCGGCTATTGGGCATAGAAAGCCATATCCGCAGTAAGTGTCGGCGTTGCTCTACTTGCACATAATCTTCAAAGGCTTTCCTTCGATGTAACGTAACAAAATTATTCAAGAGAAGGATATCCCCTGATTTTTGCCTGAACTCCAAATGCATCGTTGGATCCAAAGACCACGTTTCAATGAGATCTAACGCTTCACGCTGGTTCGATGTCATTTCAGGTGTATCCCCAGAATCATATGCTCTGTCAATTAGGACTCGGAGCAGACTCGAAGCAAACCTTCCTTCATGAAATGAAAAAACTGGCTGCTGATAGTAAGCATGCTCGTTACCGGAGTCGACATTGTGTCGCTTGTACCAAAATGGCTGCTGCAGAACTGCCAACAAATCTGGCCTTTCTTCTTTCATCCGCTGGTACAGCGCGACCGAGCTTACAATCTGATTTTCACCACCTTGCTTGGCCGGCTGAAGACATAAGAATCCAATCACATCACAGCGATCAGAATGAAAAGTCAATCGCTTGCTTGAACTCGGTCCTCTCGCCCGGGGATCATTACTCACATATCCCTCATCACGAACATGAAAGATTTTATCTCCGTGAATACTTTGTGATATCGGCGTACCAATCTTTTCCATCATGCAAAAGAAAAGCACCTCGGCATTCTGTAGTCCTACCTGCCTCAACGGAAATCCATGCAGCGTCACCGCACCCGATGCACATTCTAGGTCATTTTGAATCTGGTGAAGCCTTGCCGTGAGCGTGGGCAACCAAGTGTGAAACGAAATGGATAGATCGTCAGGTGACAACCCTTCCTCAATCCGCTGAGCCGCAAGAACACATTCTTGGATTTCGATCTCCGATAACTGCTGTGTCCAATCTTTTCGCTCTTTTAGATCTCGACCCAGCCAAGCAGCTCCGACATCCCTTGAATCCAAATTCACTTTCGAAACACCTCAGCAAAACCAATTCTAAATTACAACGTTGGTACACGTTACTTCACGAAGACCTGTCCGCCATTTCAATGAATTATCAGCTCAAGCACCTGATCTCGACCACCACCCAAAAATTGCAACAAGGCAGAAAAAGCGGTAAGTCATCAAACTTTGGGTTAGCTTTACATTCATCATGACGACGAGCCGCCAAGATGAAGTTACAAGTACAATTGAATACAATACCGGAGGTGCCGTCATCGCTCGATGCCTCTTATCCCTACTTTAGGCTTATGGAAATCTACGTTGGCTAATCATTCTATAATCTCGAGGGTCTTGCTAGGCTTTGTCACGATGATCTATGGCTCCTCCGTGTACGGGGAAGGCCATGTTCGCTTCGCTACAGATGTTCAACCTATCCTTTCCAACCACTGCTACACGTGCCATGGACCCGATGAAAATACCCGAGAATCCGGCTTAAGATTGGATCAGCGATCCTCTGCCGTGGCGACTGCCGAGAGCGGCCAAACTCCGATCGTTCCCGGTGATCTCCAGCGCAGTGAGGTTTATCAACGCATCACTTCAGATGATGATGATCTGAGAATGCCTCCATCAGACCCGAACCACCGTCTCACATCTCAAGAGGTGAATACACTTGCTAAGTGGATCATGGAAGGGGCTGAATATGAGTTGCACTGGTCCTTCACAGCACCGCAAAAGCCCGAAATGCCACGGGTATCTGAATCGGATTGGGCACAAAACCCCATCGACCTTTTCATTCTAAAGGAACTTCAGAGATTCGGAAGAACACCTGCCATTGAGGCAAACCGCGAAACCCTCATTCGACGCGTTAGCTTCGATGTCACTGGACTACCACCAACCATCGACGAAATTGATACTTACCTCGGCGATGATCGACCTAATGCCTATGAACGAATGGTTGATCGTTACTTGCACTCTCCACACTATGGAGAGCACCTCGGAAGATATTGGCTTGATCTAGCTCGCTACGCTGATTCAAACGGATATCAATACGATACCGAACGTGAACAGTGGGCTTGGCGTGACTGGGTGATTCACGCATACAACTCAAATATTCCATTCGATGAGTTCACCATCCAACAAATTGCTGGTGACTTATTACCCGATTCCACCGATTTGGAAAGACTGGCAACCGGCTTCAACCGAAACCATGGGATCACCATCGAAGGCGGAATCATCGATGAAGAATATCGAACTGAATACGTAATGGATCGTGTCGTTACCACAGCCTCCGTTTGGCTCGGTATGACAATCGGATGTGCTCGATGTCATGATCACAAATATGACCCAATCAGCCAAAAAGAGTTTTACGAACTCTTCGCGTTGTTTAACCAGGTACCCGAACGCGGGATGCGAGGCTTCGCACCTCAAGAAAAAATCCAATCGCCCCTCGAAAACCCAGAAGTCATTTCCCTGAATAGAGAATTACAAATTCTACAACGTGAGTTAACCGACCCCATCAACTTGACCAAAGAAATCTCTAAATGGGCCGCGAGCCTGAGAAGGAATCGGCCGTTGAGTTGGGAAATGGCAGCTCCCACTCAGTTGGCATCCAGTGGTGGCTCCACACTCACCAAACTGGATGATCACTCGATACTCGTCAGCGGAGAAAATCCTCAACAAGATATCTATACGATTACTGCTGAGACTGCCTCAACGAACCTCAGAGCGATCCGCTTGGAGGCACTAACGCATCCCTCTCTCCCAGGCGGTGGGCCGGGTAGACATTCCAACTCCAACTTTGTGCTCAGCGAGTTTGAACTGGAAGCAACCTCTATCCTCAACCCCAACAACCGTAGGAAAATCGAATTTAAAGGTGTTGTGGCAGATTACTCGCAACAAGGCTATGGAATCGGCAAAACCATAGATGGGCAGGTTGCCAATAACAGTGGCTGGGCTGTAGACGGACCAACGCGGAAAAAGCCAGCAACGGCGATTTGGATCGCTAATGAACCCTTTGGATATGAAGGGGGGACTCAATTGAAGTTCACCCTCAAACACCAAGCGAACTTTGCCACACATGGTATTGGTCGCCCCAGGCTATCGATCACCTCGGACATACGTACTCGATATGAATTCACTACTATTCCAAAATCTATCCTCGCCAAAATTGAGAAACCCTTTGAAGAATTGACGGAGATGGAACAAAAGGGATTGACCGCATATTTTCTGGAAAAACATAATCCACGCGCTGACCTTCGACGACGAATAGAGAACTTACAAAGTAAATTAAATCAACTGATCCCCACAACAATGGTAATGGCTGAACTCGCGCAACCACGCACCACCCACATCCTCGAACGTGGACAATATGATCAACCTGGGGCAACGGTCACCGCAGGAGTTCCTGAATGTTGTTCAGCATCCACAAATATGGAAGTCAAGAACCGGCTCGATTTTGCGACATGGCTAATCGAACCCAATCACCCACTCACTGCACGTGTTGCTGTAAATCGCCATTGGCGTCGATTATTCGGACGTGGCTTGGTGGAAACCGCCGAAGACTTCGGCATTCAGGGTGACCTACCTAGTCATCCTGAACTTCTTGATTGGCTCGCTACAGATTTGATTTCTAATCGGTGGGATATCAAATACTTACAACGTCAGATCATCACCTCCGCAACTTACCGACAGTCATCAATCGCAGAGCGTGAAAGCTATAACCTCGATCCTGATAATCAATGGCTATCACGCGGACCAAGATTCAGACTAGATGGTGAACAAATACGAGATTTAGCACTTTCGGCAAGTGGATTACTGCATACACAACTTGGAGGAAAGAGCGTCTATCCCTATCAACCTAAGGGCCTTTGGCTAGAACTCAATAATCGACCGGGTTACTCAAAAGCCTATCCGCAGGGTACCGGGGAGGATTTGGTAAGACGAAGCATCTATTCATTTTGGAAAAGAACGGTCCCATCACCCATGCTCAAAACCCTTGATGCGCCAGAACGAGAATTCTGCACCATTCGACGCTCCAGGACCAATACACCACTGCAAGCGTTGTTAATGTTGAATGGCACACAATTCATGGAGGCTTCGATCTTCCTTGGGTCCCGTATGATGTTGGAGCGTGAAGGCGATGTTACTCAACGAATTGCCTATGGTTTTCGGCTTGTAACCTCACGTTTTCCTTCAGAGGAAGAATTGGAGATTTTGCGACAAGAGTATAGTGCATCTTTGCAACAAACATCGGATGTAAAAGAAGATGATCCACGCCTGGGTTTGGTCATCGATAAAATTCGTGATCTTCAACTGGACCCAACTCAATTACGCGCTTACGCAAATGTTGCGAGGATCATTCTTAATCTAGATGAATCCATCACCAAAAGCTGACCCGACTTGGCACTAGAAACACCGCCTACAGACCCACCATGCAGACGTTAACACTTCCACACAATTCAGATCGCCGTCGTTTCTTGGAACGAACCACCCGCGGTTTGAGCAGTCTTGCCTTAGCAAATCTTCTGAAAACCCAGACTGCTCAGGCTTTCGATGATACCGCAGATCGTACGTCGAATCCTGTGAACTATCTGCCACATTTTGCTGCTAAAGCGAAACGTGTAATTTATATGCTTCAGTCGGGTGCACCGTCTCAAGTTGATCTGTTTGACTATAAACCGACGCTAAAAGATCTCCACCTGACTGAATTACCTGATAGCGTTAGAAAATCTCAACGTCTGACGGGAATGACCGCTGGTCAAAAGCAGTTTCCGATCGTTCAGTCACCTTGGAAATTTAATCGACACGGACAGTCCGGGACACGATTCAGCGAGCTATTACCTCAAATAGGTTCAGTGGCGGATGACTTGTGCGTTATTAAATCGATGCACACCGAAGCCATTAATCACGATCCGGCAATCACGTTTTTCCAATCTGGGAATCAGCAGCCGGGCCGACCAAGTGTGGGAGCCTGGCTTAGCTATGGTT
>JAYYHM010000247.1:0-2915 GCA_036148415.1 Planctomycetota bacterium | reverse complement strand
GGGTCACCTTGCTCCAAGCCCGCAGCATTCAAAATTTTCTTGCCATTGGATTCATTGAATTCCAATGTTTCATACAGTTCAACAAGACGCTCTAACTCAGACTTGTCGGGTCGACGAACAAGGGTCATCTGAAAGCCGTTTGAGAGTTGCTGACGCAGTACGGGAGAGGATTCCGTCATTCGTTTCGCGAGACCGCCAGCGGCTTCAAAAAAAGCAACATCATTTAAAGTGACCAAAGCTTGTAAAGGTGTATTGGTCCGAATGCGTCGAATCTGACACACTTCCCCGCTGCTGGAATCAAAAGTGGTCATCGCCGGATAAGGACTCGTCCGCTTCTTATACGTGTAAAGTGCGCGGCGATAGCGATCAGGTCCCGTTGCGTTTTTCCACTTCTCACCGCTGTAGGTGGATTTCCAAATTCCCGGAGGCTGGGGAGGCATCACTGAGGGCCCACCAACGCGCTGAGTTAACAGACCCGAGACAGCAAGCGATTGATCTCGAACCATTTCAGCTGACATTCGAAAGCGTGGACCACGACTCAACAGTTCGTTGCGGGGGTCTAAGCTCAATTTTTCGTCGCTATGTTTTGAGCTTTGGCGATACGTCTTTGACATCACGATTGTCTTCAACAAGCTTTTAATGGACCAATTGTGGCCTCGAAAATCACTCGCGAGCCAATCCAACAATTCAGGATGAGTTGGCATCTTACCCTGAGTCCCAAAATCCTCCTCCGTTTCAACAAGCCCTCGACCGAAAAGACGTGCCCAAAAACGGTTGACCGCCACCCTTGCGGTGAGTGGATTGGAATCTTGCAGCAACCAACCTGCAACACCTAATCTTGTCAGCGGTGCGTCTTCGGGAAAGGTACCGAATTGAGCAGGAACTTGGGGAGTGACGGATTCGCCAAGATCCAAAAAATTCCCACGTAAATGAATTTTGGTTTCCCTTTGCTCGGCTTTACCCAACTCTTGCATGACGGGCGTTGAAGGAATGCGGTTTTGCAACGAACGAATCTTCGAGCGTTTCCCATCGATTGCTTTGGCAATCCGCTGAGTTCTAGGGTCAATTTCCTTGCGATAGAGCTCACGCAGATTGTCCAACGCCTTTACATCACCCTTCAACCAAGACACAGGATATGAACTACAAGATAGCTTGAATTCATCCAGCACTAATCCTTGACCGTACTGTTGCTCCAGTGTGAAACGCAGAGCTTCCCCCACTGCGAATTGAATTGGTTCTTCGAGATCAAAAATCGCGCAATGGGGTTGGCTTGCATTGGGGGAAAAAGCCCAACCCGCCTCAGGCTTTCTATCGATTGCCTGTTGGACCTCCCATCCACGTTGTGAAAAATCCGCCCGTGGATTGACTAGCTTAATCGGTGTTGCTTGTCCCGCTGCATCAACCTTTTCGACCTTCATCTCACGGAGAGCAACATTCTTGTCAGGCCACCGTCCTCCTTGAGGCTTGGGCAGTGTATCGAGCCGCAACGAGGTGATCTCACGACTGTCCGTCACTCCCATCGTCAGGACCCAAATATCTTTCTCAGGTAACTCGCCCGCAACGTTGTAATGACCAGCTTGTACCTGCTCGAGCTTTACATTGGATTCGGAAGTGAAATCTCGTAATTCAAGATGCTTCCAAAGTGGCTCAGAGTCGAATTGCTTGATCCATCCTTCGTAGGCTTGATCAGAGACTGGGTCGACCTGCGTATATTCATTTTCCAGAGTCCTGAGTTCTACCTCTAATCCGCTCAACTCTTTCTGCTGAATAACCGTGGGACTTTTCATCATCGGTTGACCACGATCTGCATCAGCCGTTTGATTAAAAAAGGCATAGAGCTGATAATATTCTTTTTGACTAATCGGATCATACTTGTGCGCATGACACTTAGCACAACCAGCGGTTAACCCCATCCAAACTTGCATGGTGGTATCAACGCGATCCTTGACTGCAGCCACTCGGAACTCTTCATCGTCTGTGCCCCCTTCATCATTCTCCATAGTGTTCCGATGAAAAGCAGTTGCTAGTTTCTGCTCCATGGTCGCATTGGGAAGGAGGTCTCCTGCTAATTGCTGGATGGTGAATTCATCATAAGGAAGATCAGCATTAAACGCGTCAATCACCCAGTCTCGATACCTCCATATGACTCGTTCTCGGTCTTTTTCATAACCTTTTGTATCCGCGTATCTGGCGAGATCGAGCCACATACGTGCCCAATGCTCACCGTAAGAATCCGAGCCAAGTAGATGATCTACAGCTTTCTCGTAGGATTGTTCAGTGGGATTCGCGAGGAACATCTCCGTTACATTTCGATCGGGTGGTAAACCAGTCAAATCCAGAGACACTCGCCGCAACAGAACCCAAGGCTCGGCAATCTCGTTAGGTACCAGATTCTCAGACTTAAGTTTTTCATAAACAAAGCGATCAACGGGCCTAGATGACCAACCATTCGAAGTAGGTAGAGGAGGTCGGATGAGGGAGGTAAACGACCAGTGTTCCGCGTAGATCGCACCCTCTGCGATCCAACGAACCAAGGCTTTCCGATCCGATTCACTAACAGGATTTTCAGAGTCCGGTGGTGGCATCACCAGATCGGGGTCACTGGATTCAATCCGCTTGACTAACTCACTGGCATCTGGGTGGCCCGACACAATAGCGCCGCTGGCGATGGCAGTGTCACGTTCATCTAGTCGCAGATCTGCTTGCCTTGATGCATTATCTCGACCATGACAGGATAAACAGTGCTTCGCCAAAATAGGTCGAATCACGCGATTGAAGTCGGCAGCTTTGCCATCAGGAGAAAGAATGCGATCTTCTCCCTCGCTGTCTGGTGCAAAGCAAACGAGGACAAAGAGCACCCAACATGTGATCGAGCAACACCAGCGTGATTTCGCAGAGGAAAATTTTTGCATTTT
>JAYYHM010000246.1:0-3549 GCA_036148415.1 Planctomycetota bacterium | reverse complement strand
TTGATGTCCGTAAAAAATTATTGAGTCGGAGGTGTTCATGTGATTTTCAAATCATATTCTACTTACGATAGCAGCTTGGTGATTCTGCTATTGGGATTCTTCGTCAGTTCCCAAGATCGCGATGTAGGGTTTTAACTGATTACCGACCGATCGTCTACAAAGTGAGTAAGGTGCAGGGTTTTTCATCCGAGTTCACGGCGTCAGGCTAGGATTTCCTGGATGACTTTTCCATGGACGTCGGTGAGACGGAAACGTCTACCTTGGAACCGGAATGTAAAGCGTTCGTGATCAATTCCCAGTAAATGAAGCAGGGTTGCTTGGAAGTCATGCACATGCACAGGATCTGCTGCAACATTGATCCCAAGGTCATCCGTCTGACCGTAGCTCATTCCAGGCTTCACTCCCCCGCCCGCCATCCAAGCTGTGTAGGCGTAAGGATGGTGATCACGGCCCCATCGAGCACGATTATTGATATCGCCTTGAAGGAAGGGAGTTCTGCCAAATTCACCGCCCCAGATAACAAGAGTATCTTCGAGCAAGCCCCTGCGTTTCAGATCCATGACCAACGCAGCGCTTGGCTGATCGGTATCACGACATTGATTGTAGAGTTCCGTTGTCAGGCTATTGTGCTGATCCCAACCTGCGTGCATTAATTGGATAAAACCGCATCCGCGTTCCGCCAGTCGTCTAGCAATGATGCAGTTGTGGGCAAAGGTCCCGGGTTCCGTGACACCGGGGCCATAAAGATCCAATGTCTCTTGAGATTCGTCCGACAGATCCGCTAATTCCGGAACGCTGGATTGCATGCGAAAGCTCATTTCATACTGAGCAATGCGTGTTGCAATCTCGGGATCCCCAAATTGGTCTAGCTTGATTTGATTGATTGCGGCGATATCGTCCAGCCAATCTCGACGCATCTCTCGGCTGATGCCTGCTGGGTTGGAAACGTAAAGGACTGGGTCACCGCTCCCACGAAACTTCACTCCCTGGTAACGGCTAGGTAGAAAACCGCTACCCCAGTAGAAGTCGTAGAAAATTTGCCCGCACGTGGT
This sequence comes from Planctomycetota bacterium, assembly GCA_036148415.1. Classification (GTDB taxonomy): domain Bacteria; phylum Planctomycetota; class Planctomycetia; order Pirellulales; family Pirellulaceae; genus Rubripirellula. The sequence continues at coordinate 2,497 of JAYYHM010000246.1, read as the reverse complement.
GTCCTTCGTGATACTTGTCATCACAACGAAGGACGGTAGTTCATCCGTTTCGCTTCCCAGACCATAAGACAGCCAAGCTCCCAATGTCGGCCGACCCGGCATTTCTGCTCCACTCAGATTGAAGTTAATCGCAGGTGCATGATTGACTTGCTCAGTGTGAAGGCTTTTGACGAAGCAGAGTTCATCAGCGACCTCAGCAGTGTGTGGCATGAAATCGCTGACCCAAGCTCCCGACTCCCCTCTCTGAGAGAAGGGTTCAACGGGTGCCAGCAAGAGTTTGCCATCCGCTGCTCCCGTCATGGTGCTGAAACGACGATTCTTGATGTAGGAGGTCGGCACGGGCTGAGTGTGCCGCTTTTTTAATTCGGGTTTCCAGTCAAAAAGGTCAACATGTGTCGGAGCACCGTTTTGAAACAAGTAGATAACGCGTTTTGCTTTGGGAGCAAAGTGTGGCAGCGATGGCAGTCCACCGATCCGGTTTTTGCTTTCGCTCAGTGAAATCTCATTAGCTACCTGTGGTTGTATTGGATCCTCAGCGAGCCCGTCTTTTTTCAATAGTGTGCTGAGCGCTGCCGCACCCACGCCGGTCGCAGCGCGACCCAGCAGCTGTCGTCGTGTGACTTGATGTTGATGCTCAAGAATAGGATTCATTGATCAGGTAAACCATAATGGGCTATGGGTAGGATTCCGCAGGTCAATCAAAAGGGTGTCCAGTATTCGGATTCACTATTCACGGTTAAGGGTTTCATCGAGATTGAGAACGGCTAGGCAAAGGCTTGTCCAGGCCGCGTGCTCATTGGCGTTGAGGGTTTCATCTCTCGGTGACTCTCCCACACTCAAGAGTTCAAGTGAAGCATCTGGGGTATCGGCAAATTGACTTCGGGCACGCACCAGACCTTTTTGTAGGATCTCACTTTCAGCGTCCGACACATCCCGAGCGAGGACACAATTGAATATGAAGTTGATCCTCGCATGGTCTTGCACGAATTCGTCATCGCCCTCTGCCTTACCAAAATGGTGATTTAAGCTGCGCTCCGCCAATTTTCGAGCTGCTTCTACATAAGTGGTTCCATTAAGTGTTTGTAAAGCATGAAGCGGTGTGTTGGTTCGACCAGATCGAACCGTACAGGTTTGTCTCGATGCGTTATCGAAGAACATCGTGGGCGCTATAATCCGTCGCCAGAAAACGTAGAGACTCCTGCGGTAGAGTTTTTCACCGGTATCTTGGCGATACTGTTTTTTCCCGAATGAAGCCTCCTCCCAAACTCCCGGGGGCTGATAGGTGTTTACGGATTCCCCACGATTTTCCGGGGAGAGTAGACCACTGACTGCTAATGCCTGATCTCGGATCATCCAAGCGGGTAGACGATAGCGTGGTGCACGAGCAAGTAGTCGATTCTCGGGATCCAGTTCATAGATTTCTGCAGAAGGAATGACAGACTTCTGTCTGTACGTGTGACTGGTCACCATCAACCGGATCAGAGCTTTGACATTCCAGTTATTATCAATGAAATCCCGGGCAAGCCAATCGAGTAGATGGAGATGGATCGGGGTTTCACCCTGAGCCCCAAAGTCCTCTGTCGTCTTGACCAACCCTACGCCGAAAAATTGTTGCCAAAACCGGTTCACCGTAACCCGCGCTGTGAGAGGATGATCGGGATGAGTCAACCATTTTGCGAGATCGAGCCGGTTGAGTGTTTCGGTATTGGCCTTCGGGATATGGCTTCGCGGTGCTGCCTTGAGGAGTCTGCTGGGGAATCCCGTATCGACTTGATGCTTTGGCTGGTTGTAAAGACCGCGTTCTAACACAAAAGTCTTCCGACGGGTGGGCTGGTCAGCCATGACCATGACCTTGGGCCATGTATTCCGACTTTGCTCGATTTGTTTATCAAGATCTATAAGTCTTTGTGTTAGTCGAGTGTATTGGCTGTCAGAATTTTGATGTGAAGTGGAAATGATTTCCTTTTCGGCTTCACTGCGATCTTCTTGATTCACCCGCAAGGCCGCAAGTAGCGTTTCCTTCGAGCCTGTTAATTCTGCATCCGGATGCGCGGAGGTCGAAATCAGAAACCTTCCGATGTTATGTTTGTCATGGATCGAATCATGGGCAAGGATGATTTGCAATCGCTCTCCATCTTTCAATTCAAGTGTTCGATCGAATCGGAAGACCGCGGCATGATTCTTGGCCACCCTGCCACCCTCGTAGACTGCCCAACCGGTAGTTGGGTCTCCATCAAAGGAGTTGGTGATTTGGTGGGAGCCCTGTTCAAAGGTCGCTTCCGCGGATTTGATCTTTAGCGGTCCTTTTCGTGCTGAGGTTCCCTCGCGATCTAAAACTTGGAAAGTGATTTCAGTGAGGACAAAATTTCCACTGTCTGAATGGGCCAGGGAGTTGTTAAACGATGGATGTAGCAGTGTATCCAGTCGTGCTGCAGCAATGGATCGTGATCCCCCTGGGCTCGGAAAGTCGATCTCTACGGTGTAGGTGTCGTTACTT
>JAYYHM010000245.1:0-7016 GCA_036148415.1 Planctomycetota bacterium | reverse complement strand
AGCGGTAGTGACAGCGTGAAAGATCGGGTTTTTTGGAAGAAGATTTCGCCGTAAAATCTAAGTGATAATCGGTACAGCTAATGCTCCCGCCCCATGTGTTTGGAGACGCGTCGCGGTGGGAATCGAGTCATATTTGTCGAGTCGCCATGTTAATTCCGACGGATTGGGCTCTCAAAATGAGGTCTTGTGTTTTCGGTTCCAACGTGTACGAAGTGACCATTATTGGAGTAAGAACCCCGTATCGAAGCGGGTGTTGATTCTGTCCTCGAAATTCAGTTAACACCGGGTAAGTGCATTTCTCTTACAGCCTAAAACTGCCATCATAGCTGTAGAGTGAAAATACTTAATTGTCGTACCGTCTCGGATAATTGACTCACTGAGTATGGAAGGTGAAAGAATGATCATCGGTGTACCAACGGAAGTGAAATCGGATGAGTACCGCGTCGCTATCCTCCCATTTGGGGTGGAAGATCTAGTCAGCCGTGGCCATCAGGTCTTGGTACAGGCAGGAGCCGGGCTAGGTTCAGGGATTGCAGACCATGACTATCTTCTTGCTGGAGCATCCCTAGTCGGCGACCCAGAAGAGCTCTTTGGTGCAGCTGACCTAGTAATTAAGGTGAAAGAGCCACAGGCATCTGAATACAATCTGCTTCGGAAAGGGCAATTACTTTTCACGTATTTCCATTTTGCTGCGAGCAGGGAACTGACTGAGGCGATGATCGAATCAGGCGCCACTTGTCTTGCATACGAAACGTTGAAAGACTCCCAGGGTCGACTGCCTCTGTTGACCCCAATGAGTGAGGTTGCGGGACGCATGAGTATTCAGGAAGGTGCTAAGTATCTTGAACGACCTCAAATGGGCAGGGGTATTCTGTTAGGAGGTGTACCCGGCGTCGCTCCGGCGCAGATTACCATTTTGGGCGGAGGTGTAGTGGGCGCCAACGCAGCGCGTATTGCAGCTGGTTTTCAAGCAGATGTTTCAATTCTCGATGTCGATTTGGACCGCTTACGCTACTTGGATGACGTAATGCCAGCTAACGTAAATACCCTCTACAGCGATCGTCATACTATCGTCGAGCAACTCAGCAGGTCAGATCTGATCATAGGTTCTGTTTTGATCCCGGGCGCGAAAGCCCCTCAGTTGGTGCGAGCAGAGGACCTGCGGATCATGAAGGCGGGAAGCGTGATCATTGACGTTGCTGTAGATCAAGGAGGGTGTGTGGAGACAAGTCGTCCAACAACACACCGCGATCCAACATACGTTATTGACGATGTGGTTCACTATTGTGTTGCAAACATGCCGGGAGCTGTTGGAAGAACGAGCACATACGCGTTATGTAACGCTACACTGAGTTGGATCGCACGTCTGGCGGATCTGGGCCTCGGTGGGGCACTAAGCGGTTGCCAGCCACTAATCGATGCAACCAATATCCACAATCATCAGGCAACCAACGCAGCAGTTGCAGATGCATTCGGCCTGCCCTGCGTTTCCCTCAAGTAACTTCCAGTTTGCTCGTTGATTGATTCTGTCACGTTTTTAGTGTCCAACAAGGTTGATGAGCTCGGATCAAATCTGCAACGGAGTGGGGCGAAGAGATCCTCTGAAACTTCCTTGTTTTGAGCTGGCAGCCACATGATTGCCCCATAATTCGCAGCCCAGAATTCGACGGCTTTCTGGGGAGAATAAAAAATCTTCATTGGCTCATTCGCGACCTGTGCGATATTCCATTTTTGGAAATGTCACAATGACCTGTTCTTCGCCGGTCAACCGAGGTGACCTGGGGGAGTGCAGTCACTTACCAATATGACCTAGTTTCCCCAGGTGTCACGTTGGGGATTTAATTATTCAAAAAAAAGGTGCTGGTGAGCTCAGGCTTGGCGCATTTAGCCGTAGACTGAATTCCGCAGTGTGACCATCCATTAAGTGACGCCAATCACTCAAGTTAAGGATCTGCATTCCTATTCGGTTCTCCCGACACACACTTGAGATTGTGACATCAAGTTGAATGATTCACACGTGTCATCTTTGTTGCAGGCGTCCCAGTAGGCACCTTTCTCTTCTCTTTCGACTTTTTCTTTTCGAGGTAGGTACAGGTAATGATTGGCAGACCTAGATCCAGTTCCCGAAAGCGGGCCGCACGACGCTTTGAGCAGTTAGAAAAGAGACACCTACTTGCGGCTCACTTTATTGACTTCAGTCTCTTAGAAGCGTCCGACTACACCCACACTGAGGTCCTTGTGCGTTTCAAGGAAGATATTAACGTCGACTCTTTGAAGATGTGGAGTGGCACTGACCTGCCAACTGAAAGATCAGCGGTTTTAAATGCACCGTTGGGACAGGGATTTCGTTCAGATTCTCAATTGTGGGAAATGCCTGTATTACCGGGTCAGTCAGTTGAAGAACTTGTTCGCCATTACAACGGACTTGATCTTGTTGATTATGCCGAGCCCAACTACCGCATGCAGGCTGCTGCGGTACCGAATGATCAGTTTTATGGGGTTTTGTGGGGTCTGCCTGATATCAATGCCGAGACCGCTTGGGACACCAGGACCGATAGTAGTTCGATTATCGTGGGAGTGATTGATTCAGGTGTCGAATATGATCATCCTGACTTAGTTGACAACATGTGGACGAATTCAGATGAGATAGCGGGGAACGGGGTCGATGACGATGGCAATGGGTACGTCGATGATTTCTTCGGGTATGACTTCGATAACGAAGATCCCGATCCACGTGACGACAATGGTCACGGAACGCACGTTGCAGGCACGATCGGAGCAAGAGGAAACAATTCCATTGGTGTAACAGGTGTGGGCTGGAATGCAAGTTTGATGGCGCTGAAGGTGATTGGGACCGGTAGCAACGCCGACGTTGCAAGGGCCATCGATTACGCTACGGAGAATGGGGCAAAAATCACGAATAATAGCTATGGCTTTGCTGGCTCGAATGTGGGTGGATCGCAGACCATCTCTAACGCAGTGGGGCGAGCCAAAAATGCTGGAGTGCTTTATGTTGTTGCTGCGGGTAATTCACGTTCGACAATTCCTGCGTCAAACATGGATGGTAGTTTCAATTCATGGCCGGCGGAATTAAGTAAGGTTCACGACAACGTGATCACTGTCGCTGCCACCGATTCTGATGGAAGTTTCGCCAGCTACTCACATTGGGGAACTGAATCCGTTCAAATTGCAGCACCTGGCACCCAGATTGGCAGCACATATACCAATGGTGGGTATGTATATAGTTCTGGGACTTCAATGGCTGCTCCGCACGTTGCGGGAGCAGCGGCATTATTGTGGGCTGAGCGTCCTGACCTCAGTTACTTAGATATCAAGGATGCAATGCTGAGTACGGCGCGTCCGGAACATTTGAACCTTGTTGGTGACGGCGTCTTGGATCTCGGGGCCGCGATGGACCTAATCAAGACGAGCGGTAATCAGAGAAACGCCCCGGTAGCGGTTGATGACACCGCCACGGTTGCCGAGGATAGCGAGGTGTCTGTCGCCGTATTATCCAATGACAGTGATGCTGATGGGGATACTCTGACGATCGAGTCCTTCACTCAGGGTACCAATGGTAGTGTGGTGATCAGTGGTAGCAATCTGGTGTACACGCCGAGTACCAACTTCAATGGCAGCGACTCGTTCACTTACACGATCAATGATGGCACGGGACTGACGGACACTGCGACGGTGAGTGTGACCGTGACAGCGGTAAATGACAATCCAGTAGCCAACGACGATTCGGCCACCACCAAAGAGGATGTAGCTGTCACGATCGACCTAGTCTCCAACGATACGGATATCGATGGAGATAGTCTTTCGATTGAAAGTGTCAGCGCAGCATCTAATGGCAGCGTGGTGAACAATGGCAATGGGACGGTGACTTACACTCCCAATGCGGGGTTCTTTGGCAGTGACTCGTTTACCTACGTGGTTAGCGATGGTTCAGCGACCGATACCGCCACGGTCAGTGTTACCGTGACCGAGGTCACCATAAGCGAGCAAGTCGTCGGCTTCTCGGGTACAGCGATCGATGTAACGCATGTCTGGAAAACCATTAATCTCCCGAACAATTTTGTGAATCCCGTTGTTGTGGCTGGAGGTGCGACAAGAGATGGTGGACATCAGGGTGTTGTTCGCGTTCGCAATTTGACCAACGATAGTTTTCAAATTCGATTTCAGGAGTGGGATTACCGAGATGGTAGGCACACCACGGAAAATATCGGATTCTTAGTGGTAGAGGCTGGAGTTCATCGTTTGACCGACGGTACAAATTTGGTTGCAGGTAGCGTGGATCTGACCAACGAATCTTTCCGAACCGTCGCCTTTGGGACCACTTTCTCAACCTCTCCTTTGATCATCAGCCAAGTGATGACCAATAACGATTCCGCGGCAGTCACCGAACGAATTCGTAATATCACCACAGAAGATTTTCAGATTCAATTAAATGAAGAAGAAGCTGCTGACCGCCTACATGGAACCGAAAAAGTTGGCTTTATCGCGATTGATACCGGGATTGCAACCAGTGGAAATATTTCCCTCAATGCGTTGAAGACTGGTGATACGGTAACGCATCGGAATTCAACGATTGATTTTGGGAGTATCGATGGTTCAGTAAATCCAGTGATCCTTAGCGATATGCAGACAAGAGATGGTCGCGATGCAGCTACGGTTCGACATCGTTCGCAAACGTCCACGAGTATTACATTATTCGTTGAAGAGGAAGGCTCTCGTGATTCGGAGTTGGGCCACACTACTGAGGTGGTTGGTGTTCTTGCGATGGAAGCGGGTGTACTGTTGGGCGTTTCCACTGGGAGTACTGGATTTGCATTGCAAAGCAGCGGCAATTCGGAGCAGCTAACCAATACGGGATCCCGCTTCGATCTACAGTTCCTGAATTCGATTCTTACCTCGAATCTAGGCTGGTGGATGAACTGGGGTGCGAGCGGGGAGGGTGAACAGATTCAAAACCAAGGAGAATGGCGATATTCGAAGCTTGGTCAACTCAACTCAATCGTAGACTCGATTATGGGTGAATTAAGTGCAGGGCGGAACGAGTCAACATCGAGGCTGGTTTCGTCTCTCTGTTCCGATCTTGACACCACTGCATCTGTCGACAAGTTCTTTCAGCACTTAAAAAATGAGCTATTAGAATAAATCCAATTCAGAACATCTCTTGAATGATCGCTTGTGTTTCAATTTATATTGTAACTCAAGAAAATGGTGTATCGTCAGATAGGTCTTCGATCGATGATTCATTTTGGGCAGGTACTTTTACTCACAGGGTGATTGATTAACGGATGAAAGAAAACCAATTGATCGGTGTCTTTGATGATGTGCTGAATCCAGATTTCTGTGAGAAAATTATCCAGACATTTGAATCATTCCCTCAAGTGCAAAGGCCTGGTCAGGTAGGTTCCGGGGTCGATCCGAGTAAGAAAGATTCGATTGATTGCTGTATCTCAGAATATCAAGAGTGGACAGAGATCAGTCAGCAACTCTTGAATGTTACAGCTGTTAGGCTGACAGAATATGTACGTCAGCACCCTTTTCTGGTTTGTGGTGCACTCGCACCCACAATCGAGATTGATGAAGGCGAAGTGGTTGAGCTGTCACCGGAAAATATTCACCGTGTTCCAGATGATCAATTGCAGGCTATTGTGCTTCGCTTCTACAGACCGGGATACCTGAATCTTCAGAAGTATCGACAGCTAAGCGGTGGTTACCATCACTGGCACTCAGAAATCTACCCACAGGATTCGAGCTGTGAATCCTTGCATCGAGTTTTACTTTTTATGTTTTTCCTAAATACCGTAAATGAGGGTGGGCAGACTGAATTCTTTTATCAGAACCAATCGATCTCTCCAAAGATTGGAAGGATGGTGATTGCACCTGCTGGATTCACCCATACCCATAAGGGCGCGGTACCCGAATCGAGTGATAAGTATATCGTTACGTCATGGATATTATTTCAGAGAGCGGAGGACATTTATCACATGTCTTAGGCTAATGGAGCATCTCTTGATGATGAGCAGCTATTAATCAATCGAGAAGGCGTCATCATTCAGGGTTATGGCCAATTTAGCAACTACACCGCGGTGATCAGACGGCCATGGCGTCAGGATAATATCAGCATTGTCAGTTGATTCACCCACTACCTGAGCGTTTCGCACTTCCAGATTTTTCACAAAGACGAAGTCAATCCTGTCGTGAAAATCATTTGGATCCTCAGGGGTGGTTGTATTCGTCCAGGTGTGACCTCGTTTTGTTATTTCATCGGGGTAAATGGTTCGGTAGGTATCCCTCATGCCTGCTTGGTTGATCCGCTTTGTGGTGGGGTAGGGCACAGCGAGCGGAACGATCTTTTTATCAGCTGCTTTTTGCGTCCAATCTTGAAAAGAAGGTTCGTTGAAATCGCCGGTTAGAACCACTGGTTCGTCCGATTGAAGAGTCGGAATTAGCTCTTGAAGCAGACTGTCAAGTTGAGTCCCTCGGGATTTCAGAGCCCATTCGACCGCCTCATTGGACGTTGAAATGAATGGAGCTGCTCCGTAAGGGATCTTGAGAATCTGATAAGGTTGATATGGTGAGGCGGGAAAGTGTGCATTGAAAAAATGCAGTGTCGTCTTCGAGGAGAGTCGAATCCTCACGCCCCATTTTTTGCCCGTTGACCCCACGATTGGGTACCGACTCAGTACTGCTGTTCTGCCACCCTGCTGAAGATAGTGCCATCCAAGTTTTGCAGCTATTTTCTCGCCGTTATCAATATCGCCATGATGGGTTTCCTGCAGGCCGACTATGTCTGCTTGAGCAAGCTCAATGGCTTTGATTGATTGCTGCAGTGGTTGACCACCGTTTAATCCTCCTCGCCAGAGATTAAAGGTCATGACTCTGATTATTTTCGTGCCTTCATTCTGGGCTTGTGCGTCAAGTGAAAAGAAGCCAAGCAGTAGCACGTTGATGCAGAGGATGATCATCTTCGATTTCACAATATCAGTCTTTCGTTCACGTAA
>JAYYHM010000244.1:0-3067 GCA_036148415.1 Planctomycetota bacterium | reverse complement strand
GCAACCGAGTATCCTGATCACAACGACTTAAGTTCTTGGTTGGATGGCGAAGGTAACCTGCAACCGATTCAATCACAGGAGAATTGGAAAGTGCGCCGCAGCCACATTCTTGAATCCATACAAATGGTCATGGGTCGCTTACCTCAGGAAGATCAATTAGTACCACTAAGAATCGAGACATTAGAGACTCAGTCATTTCAAGACTATGAAAGACAAACGATCTCTTACACGGTTGATTCCTTTGCAAATGCAACGGCAGATCTTTACCTTCCTCATTCCATTGCGGAACACGGCAGTGATAAGCTTCCAGCGGTTCTTGCCCTGCATCCTACCTCGTCTTTGGGTAAACGAATCGTTGCGGGAGAGGGTCCTCGACCCAATCGGAATTACGGAGATGAATTGGCGAGACGAGGATACGTTGTGCTCGCGCCCGATTACCCTTCTTTTGGTGACCAGAAAGATTACAACTTCGCAACGGACGGCTACCTCTCCGGGAGCATGAAAGCCATCGCGAATCACCGCAGGGGAATCGATGTACTCGCTCAAATCCCAGAGGTTGATCCTACGAGAATTGGAGCGATCGGCCATTCCCTTGGAGGACATAACGCGATTTTCCTTGGGGCCTTTGATGAACGCATCCAATGTGTTGTGTCGAGTTGCGGATGGGATCCGTTCCCTTACTATTACGGCGGGCGTTTAGCAGGTTGGGCAAGTGAAAGATACATGCCTCGAATACGCGAACTCTTTGGACTCAAACCTCAGAACATGCCTTTCGATCTAACGGAAGCGATTGCTGCCATCGCCCCCAGAGCTTTTTTTTCATGCAGCCCCCTGAAGGATTCGAACTTTGACGTGGAAGGGGTTAAGAAAGTTGAGCCACAAATCCAAAGTGTGTACAAAATCTTCGAGGCAGAAAGTCAATTCGTGATTCGATACCCCGACGCAGAGCATGACTTTCCTACGCCCGTTCGGCACGAAGCCTATGAGTTTCTGGACCGCGCACTTGGAAAATCATTGGATCAGTAGTTGAAAGACTCCCATTGGGACCCCATCAACGCGGAGGTCAGACTGACACCAGCCCCTCTTGGCAGTGAAAAAAGTCTTTGGAAGCGAATCAGAACTTATAAGGTATCCGTCCTCATCCCATGAGTTGGCAGTTCGATTACGCTTGGCAAGCTGGACACCAATAAAGTTTCCTTGAAGCTACCTCGATGGTTTCGATACTTCCGCCACACCAAGGACATTCGTCTCTTCCGTAGATACGAAAACGTTCATTACCCTCAAGATCTCCGAGGCGACCCTGCATCTCATCAGATCGGACCGTAATAATTTTCCCGTACTTTAATCCGACTCGCATCATTCGTTTCAGTGACGTCCAAAGTTGATCAACTTGCTGCCGTGATAATTCATTGCCAGGCAGAAGTGGATGCATTCCAATCTCGAAAAGAACTACAGCCCAAAAAATATTACCGACTCCCGCCAACAGTTTCTGATCAAGAAGCAATCCACCAATGGGCTTTGAACTCGCAGAAAAACCCTGCCAGACGGACGTCTTCGATCCACCAGCTAAAGGATCCGGACCGAGTTTGGAAACGACTTCATCCTGCATGAATTGATCGACCACCCTGCAGGTAGTTGGGCCCGTCAGGTCGATCGTTTTCTCGCGGCCAACGAGCCTCATTCGAACAGCTCCAACCGCACGCGGTGGAGGCGAATCCAAAATCCGATACTTGCCATATCGGCCAAGATGAACATGGATGCGGTGACCACTCTCGAACTGGTAAAAAAGATGCTTCCCAAAAGCGATGCATTGCTCAAGCGTCTCTCCCGAAACCTTTTTAGCGCCCGCTCGAAATCTCCCTTGCGGACTGGTGATGCGAATCGCCTGCCCACCAAACCAATCCGTGTGCTGCTTAGCGAGATAGTGAGTTTTATGGCCTTCAGGCATCTCGGCTCCAACGGGAAGAGAACCTATGCAACGAAAAGTAGTCGTTGCACTATCGGAGGTTGTCCAGTTCGAGCGAACGCACTGATTGCAAAATCAGCGTTTTGGCCCCAACTTCAGGGATCGCATTCTCCTCAGAAAACGGCGAGGTTCCGACTTTGACTTAGGTGAATACAGCCCTGTATAAGCGGTCGCATAGCGACGCCCCAATTCACGGTATGAGGCTGAATCAAAATGCACTTTATCACCTCGGTGGTTGAGATCATCTGAATTCACAAATGCCGTATTTTCCACTTCTGCAGGCAAGGATTGATGCACTTGGTCCACTAACTCCCGATGCTCGTCCCAAGGTCTATCTGCAAACTGCCCCATTTGACCAACGATGAAAGGGAGATCAGGCGATTCAAATTTGTTCCGAAAACGCTCAATCAATTCATGTAGCGATTCGCGGTAAACCGGAGATCGCAACGAGTTCGAATCCGATTCCCCCTGGTGCCAAAGTACGGCTTTCAAAGTACCCTGCTCTAATACCGAGGAGACTCGATCCAAACAATCATCGTAGGGATGGCTTTTGGTTTGGGAGTGGTAACCTCCCGGCTTCCAGGATTCAATTGGCGACCCGCCAACTGCACAAGGGATCAATCCAATGATCGCATCAGGATTCGCCTCAGCGAGGATCTCACCGAACGTTTTCCCTAAGCCAACACCCGCTACTGATTTGTCAAAGTGAAGTGGATCGACAGCAGGTTTCCACTTCTTCTCCTCGGTCAACACATAGACCCTCGGGTGTGCTTTCCGATCCTGAGATTCTACGGTTCCTCTACCCGCCATATTGGACTGACCTGCAAGCAAAAAAAGATGCAAACTTTCCTTCTTGACCGGAGGAAGATTGTCCTGCCCGGAAACAGTGCTCACGACACTGATGGCAGTCAACAGAAGTAGAATTTGACATTGAAGCTTTATCATTGTTTTTCTCTTAAATAATTAACTTGATCTCCGAAGCTTTCTGGCTAAACCATCCTAATGCTTATTAGAGCTATTCACTATTAAATTCCCTTGATCGAACTGGGATTTAAACTTACTCAGCGTCGAAGCGATTCCTTGAGCAACCGGGGTATGTGG
>JAYYHM010000243.1:0-5665 GCA_036148415.1 Planctomycetota bacterium | reverse complement strand
AACGATTTTTTAGCTGAAGTAAAAAGTCTTTCGGAGACTTTTTTCGCTACCTTCAGGCCGGCTTGATGTTGCGGGTCGGCTTCAAGGAGCTGTTCAACGAGTGCCCCCACGGTTTCCCAGTCCTTGGCATTGATCGCTGCTCTTAATTCTGTTTCAAGCGAATCTTTCACGGAACATTCGGACTCACTATTCGCCAACAGCGTTTTAGCTTCCTTGTCTAGCAAATGATTTGGGATCTTGCTTAAATGTTGAACTACCTCAGCCTTGTCACCTCTACGATGAGCTTGTTCGGCTTTTTCACAAGCCACAGCAACGGTCTCGAGAGTTTTTTCTTCTATTTCAATGACTTTGTTGAGAGTCCTGTTGGCAGTCGCTGCAAATTGCTTGAAGCGGTAATCAGAAATTGCGGTGATCCGGTTGAGGAGAAGCCTGGCTTCCGCATACCTGAACTCATTTGCTGCTGTTTTTGCGTCCGCTAGTGCGGTAGAGAGTTGCTTTTTTTTCTCGTTAACCATTTCGGTTAGATTTGCACCACAATGTCCACAGAATGTCTGGGTCAGCAGAACACTTTTTCCACATTTACCGCATTCTTCCTGGAGGGACTGGCCGCAACCACTGCAGAATTTTGCATCCAGAGCGTTTTCCGTTTTGCATGACCCGCATAGGCTCGAGTTGCGATTGGCAGGCTGATTTGGATTTGAAGATGCTTCAATGGACATCACAAATTATCTTGATTGAGTTTACTGAGTAGGAGGGACGACGACTCCGTGAATCGGAAGCCAATTGGAGAAATTCACATCGTTGGGGTCACCCACTTTGACAAAGCCTTGTTTGTTGGTGTTGAACACGATCATCGGGCAGCCCTTCGGTACGATGATGGAAAGACGATAATTCCCCGAACGCGTCTGTTTATTCAATTTCGCAGTGAGTTCTGCTGGCTCGATTTCGAGGATCGCAATTTCCCTGTCATGGTCGCCATTCACCCGACAGTTGACGTGAAATTGATGTTCCTGCTCTGAGGTAAGCGTCCCTAGGTCTAAGCCGTCAGTCATATGGAGTTCCGGCCCCAAAAAACCGATCGGTTGATGCACCTTTCCTGTGAGTTTGATTTTTGACTCAATGATTTCCCCGGTATTACCTTTCGCCGTTACCAAAAATTCACTTTCGTATTTCCCGTAGTCGAATGCTCCCGCTTGGAGCATCAGGTCAATACCCGATGTGCATCCCGGAGGCAGGGAGGTAGCTTGGCGGGCATTCCACTCGAAAAGTTCGAGTTCAGACTCAACGCTTAAAATAGTGATGTCCTCCCAGAGTTCACTGGTGATGGCTAGGGAGGACTGCCCAAACGTTCCCGAATCTGTGGTCGGAATTGACACCTGTCTCGGCATCAAGATCTTTGCTCGATTCCTTCCTTTGAAATCAATCGTGAAGGTTTCTTGCAGTGGATCGTTGCATGCAAAAAATGCTGAGAATTTGAATTGCCCTGGTTGATCAATTGACTCCCAAGCCACATGTATCTGCCCTTCTTCGCCACTTGGGATAACGGGGGGAGTGATGCGGATGTTTGCATTGTTACTGGTCCGTACACTGCTGACTTCTAGGGCGACTTCACCTTTATTCTTGACTGTGAATTGATACTCTGCCGGGTTACCACTCGTGCAAACTCCCACATCATAGGTGCTGCTGACAACAATATCTGGTTTCGCTTTGTTCTCCCAATGGTTGATCAGGGAGTTGCGTTCGTTGATTTTCTGAAGCTTAGCTTCGTATTCGTCCCTCAGTACATCGGGAACACCCCACGGTTTGTATTTGACCAGAAGGGTTGCAAGGCATGTGACGAGAAGGGGGATCAGAATCCCGCCTATGACCGATGTTATTTTCTTTGCCGATGAAGCCATTTTTGCTATTCAACTTGATTCAATGCGTTGCCGCATTCATGAATCATGGCCGTCTAATGCTCTCTGATTCTTCGGTGAATCAAGCAAGACGTTTGTAAAGTTATGTTTTAAATCAAGGCGGGATTCAGCTATCACTAAATCCCGCCAGGTATCGAATCCCCTTCAAGCAGAGGATGATGTTTAATTAGCAGATGACTCGAACGCACCTTTGAAGTAGGTTGAGCTGATGAAAATCCCGTTGAACATGTCAGTTGGGGAAATCTCAAGTTCGCTGCCGGTGTAACCTACAGTGACGTACTGGTCAGCGGTCAGGTCTGCAGGCACTGGGAATCCAGGATTGAGGTATCCATCGCCATCTTTGTCGTTGAAGGTGACCACGGAACCATCAGCCATCAAGATATTGGAGATGCCACTGTGAACGGCAAACCAGTCTCGAGTGTCCTGAAGGTAAAAATCGTTGAGGGTGCTCGCTGGACCACAGTTGATTGTGGTCGCCTCACCGCGTTCGCAACCGATTTGAGCGTTAAGATTGGCATCCTGACCGATCAAGCGAATTCCAACCGAGGATGCATCAAAACGAGCAGGACCATCGTTGAACGCTTCGGTGAGAAGCATTCCTGAAGGAAGCTCTGCTTTGGTATTTGGGACTGGAGCAGAGAGGATTGCTTCATCAATGTCCCCAGGACCTGCATCGCCGAGGATGCCGATTTGAGAAGCTGGAATACGGCTTTTGTCGATCGTTGCAATTTGTATAGGACCGGCTGTTCCACCGAGTTCTTTAAATCTTTTTTGAGCATCACGATTGTAAGCAGTTCCATCCGAGGTGATGCAGAAACCGCCGTTTGCCAAGATGTCCTGGTTCCCGTCGGTGCTGTAAACCGTTTTTGGGTTTTGACGCACGAGGTGATAACC
Source organism: Planctomycetota bacterium (assembly GCA_036148415.1). GTDB lineage: Bacteria > Planctomycetota > Planctomycetia > Pirellulales > Pirellulaceae > Rubripirellula. The sequence continues at coordinate 2,855 of JAYYHM010000243.1, read as the reverse complement.
AGCTGCGTAATTGGTCATGTAGCCTTTATCCACGTAGTTGATCCCTACATAGGCTGTTCGAGCAGCGCCAGTCAAAATGGGAGTCGGTTCCGTGCTGTCGTTAGCGCCGGTGATGTCAAAAAGACCTTTCCCCGCGCCCTGAATTAATCTTGCGTAGGTGTTTCCGTGCTTTGGAACTTTCGCACCATCAACCGAATTGCCACCGAGCAAGTCATTTAACTTTTCGGATGCTTTACCTGGGTTACTAGGGCAGAGCATGTCACCTGGGAGTGCGCTTCCACTATTGACCAAGTCAGCAACCCAACCGATGGAGTCCATGTCACCATCACGGTAAAGGTCGGATGCACCAGTGCACAATCGACCGAGTGGGTCACGGTTAGCAAATTCCGTCAAGCCGATACCGAACTGTCGAAGGTTGCTGGAGCATTGAGTACGTCGAGCAGCTTCTCGAGCTTTGGTTAGGGCTGGCAACGCTAAGGAAGCCAAGAGAGCGATGATGGAGATCACCACCAAAAGTTCAATCAGGGTAAAACCTGAAATTCGCGATCGCGACATTTTTATGATGTCCTTCAAGTTGCTCTGGACATTTTGTTAAGTTTCTGTCCAGAATGGGTTAAGCGAGGTGGAGTGTGTGATCAGCAAAATTTGGACTTTCAAGCCGCCAGCGAGAAATCCCAAAGCTTTTTATGCACTCCGCTTTTTAAAAAAAAATTCTAAAACACGATTCCAGGATCGATGTCTTTTCTTTCCTTCGCGGCTTCCGCGTTGACTACCACTTGCCGCTTATGTCGAGTGATCCAAACCACTCATAACGAACCGCGTCACTCCTGACACGCGGCCTAATCTCTCTTCTTCACTCGGAATTAGGTTAGGTCGCCGGCTCTCCTCCTATGTTTGATTTTGACTTTCATGTCATTCCATTTCATTCAAAGCAGAATGTTTTGTCGTCTCATTCACCGTTGGTGATCAGCGAGTAAAAACTTGCAAGATTGAGTCGCTCCGCTTCCACCTCAGACGTGGTCCAGTACACTGCCCCGCCCCCTCCGTTGTTGTCAGCCCCATCAAAACCATTGTTGATAAATCCATCGCCATTGCGATCTGAAATGGTTTGGACCGATCCGTCTGCCATCAGGACGTTGACCACTCCGGAATGGATCGGAGCCATCCCTCGATAATCTTGACGAGTGTCGTGACGCCACGTCTTCAACCAACCGGTCGGACCGGATCGCTTCTTGCCCGATGCAAAGGACGGCACTTTCAGATAATTCGGGTTGTCTGCATCGACTTGACCATCTCCGTTGGTATCGATCTGCTTACGGTTTCCAATAGGTCCACCCACGATGGATGTTCCGTAGAAGCTACCGGCAGCTAACCACTCACCCACTGGCGCTGACAAAGCACCGATAGCGGACGAGTCGCAGAGAAGGGGAACCGTGCTACTGGGAGCCTTTCCACTGTCGAGTTGTCGTGTAGTCAGAGGACCCGTGGTGACGTTTAGACTTTTGACGCTTTGATCGTTTAGATTCGACTTCAACTGTTTCAGATTACCGCTGGTATCCAAACGTGCTTCGGTACGTGTTAGAAACCAGGAAGCAGCATAGTTCGTGTTGTAGCCTTTTTCGATCATCTGAGAACTGATCAATTCCACTCGACCATCGCTGAGGGGAGAATGCCCATCATCGATCACGCTGCGGCACACGTTCTTGACAGTCCGTCCAGTTTCATCGACGTAGGGTTTGCTTCCTAATCGGTCGCCGATGGTAGCCTCCGTAAACGAGGCTACAGGACTCGTGAGCATCTGCTCGATGGCATTCGACGAAAGAACGCTGTTACTGGGGCATCTCATCTCACTCGGTAGCATGCCACGTCGAACTAGATCAGCGACCCAACCGATCTCTGTGGGTACTCCATCACGTTCGAGGTCAAAAGCACCCGAAGTTAAGGCTCCACTTGGATTGTCGACGGAATGTTTCGTCAATCCAACACCAAAGTTCTTGAGATTGCTTTGGCACTGTGCGCTTCGCGCCGCTTCTCTGGCTTTGGAGATAGCAGGTAATAACAAACTGACCAGCACTCCGATAATGGTAATGACGACGAGCATCTCCACGAGGGTAAAGCCCGCCCTTACTCGGTGATTGGGACGTCGCGTGTAGGAAGATTTTACCGCAGCAACAACGCGAACTTCTCGCCTTACCAGCGAGTTGTGCCTACAATCGTCCCGCTGCGATATGTATCCGCCGTGAATCATAGTGACCAAGTCGCTTATCCGTCTTTGCAATTGGTGGCTTATACCGCTTAGGCAACCTCGTTGCCTAAGCCTGATGTTGAGTCTCATGGCATCGCGGTGAACTTGCCGATCACTTGGAGTTTGAATCGCTTCGATTTAACTCCTCATTTCCAGCAAGGAGGCAGCATGATTTACCTTTTCCCTCGACAATGCAATCGCGGAATCGAGTACTCATTAAGTCTTCATCATTCCTACTTATTTGACTTTTCAGCCACGGTGCCATTGCTGCAAGATAAAAGGGATTTCGACTGCCCTAATTCTCGTTTTTCGGCAAGCTGCAACGCTTTTTCATTCGGTCTGGTAACATAGGTAAATAGTCGCCGTGTTCACGAATTCTTCATCATTTAAATTGGCAGGGAGGCATTGTTTTGCCCGCTAATCAAGGAAAGCTCGAGGCACTAACTCGTGATTCTCTCGAGGGGCTTCAGCTAAAACGTCTGAATACATTGTTACAGCAGGTTCAGAAACGACCCTTTTATAAAAACTGGTTCAATGATGACGTGATGCAGTTGGGGCATCTTGAAGAACTTTTATCGCTACCGCTTTTAGAGAAGTCCGATCTTCTTTC
>JAYYHM010000242.1:0-3161 GCA_036148415.1 Planctomycetota bacterium | reverse complement strand
TTTGTAATCACGACCCGCGTTATCAAAAAAGCCACCACTCCTCGCTGTATCCTTGAATAGCTTCATGCTGTTCGGATAGCCAAAAAATTCTCTGAAGAATCTGACCATCTTGGGGTGGCTGACCCGGTGTGGTTTCACATATCCACTTGATACTGTTGGTGAGACTTCAGCAAAAAAGCTGTTCTTATCATCAAGGATTCTCGTCACCTGTTTGCGATAATCCGCCCGCGTTTCAAGACGACCGGATTCCGCAGCTGATTTCAGCTGAAAATCCGGAGCACGGTCGGACAAGGCATATGCAATAGCATAGCTGGCTTCACGGCCTGACAATTTCATCCGCCCATGCTCATCCTTAGCTCCTGCTCCGAACTCCGTCCGATAAAGGAACTCCGATTCCAGTAAGACACCCACCAGCATTTGCCGTAAACCTTGACGGTTTCCACCAATCTCGATCGACGACGACATGAGTTCCAGATAACGAGTCAGTTCCTGTTCATTGGGTTGTCGCTGAAGAACACAATTGAACTGCGACTCAATTGCTGCTGTCATGTCGCCACGTGTTGGTGTCGTGCCGATGCTGAGAATCTTCACGAACGATTCTGGAATCCTAGGCGGATACCAACGATCCTTCTGATTCTCAAAAGAGATTTCTGAACGATTCCTGGTTAAATTCTCAGCTGCAAATATCTGTTTCTTCGAAATCCAGTCGGCATTTGACAACATCGTCAGAAGGTGCCCCCCATCGATGCTACCGTTATCGAAATACCGGACGCCCGAATTGTCTGGAAGCGTGATTGGGTTCGTGACCCCATAGAACTCCGTTTGACGCTCACGCCCCTCGAGCAGGAACACGTCATTGACACGCTCATGAAAAATCTGGGGGCTGACCAACCAGCGCCGAACTGGCGAAAAGGGCAATTCTTTGACTTCGCCACTGAAAAGAGTTTCATGATTGACGTAATTGCCATATCCCGGTTGCTTCAACCGATCTTCCAGGTCCGATACCCCACTCGCTCTGAGCAGCGTTCGTATTGCACCTGCGAGCTCGATTTGCTCGTCAGACTGCTGTTGGCCAGACTCCTCTGGAGGCATTAACCCGAAGAAAAGCTGCTCCTGGGCACGATTCAGAAGCGAGAATCTTGCGTCTTCCGAAATGTCTCCGAGACCTTCGAAACTCACACCACCCTCACTCGTGACGGAATTGTGACAGTCTTGGCACGATTGCATGATGCCTTCAAGCACTTCTTGAAGTTTCTGATCCTCCGCCGCATCGACGCATTTCTCACCCCATTGAACAACAGATAACCAAGCTGCGAGCAGAAATGCCGTAAATCTCATTAGTCCATCACACATCGAGTCCTGCAAATCAATCGCCCTGAGAGAGCTGCCCCCATTGTAGTTTGATTCTCATATCCGGTCACGGCTACTCTTTACGATGACATTTCAGCAATCACATTCAATGAATGGTAGGTCACCGTCGTGTAATATAGGGAAACTTGCCTATTAAGGGATTCCGTGAGTTGACCGCACTGGCCGCCATGATGAGCGATTCGCAAGCAGTTTTCCAATCTACGGGTACTCGATATCACTCATCCACGTTGGAAAGACACGACGACTTGATCGATCGCGAGGCTCCATACGGCACGATGATCTGCATCAATGAAACCTTACATCACAATGAAACTTCGAACATCAGCAATGAGAAAGATTTTTCTGCTTAGTGCAATTGTGATTTCACCATTGACCTACTCGACTCCAGGGCCCGTCCTCGCACAGGGAATGACAACACTCACGGATGAATCCATCGAATATCAGAAGCTTGACTCTCATTACGTCATCATAAAACAAGCTGGTATTTCCATGATTGTCGTCGATAACCACCCGGTGGATATCCGGGAACTCCCCGGTCACCAGGCCGGCTACAACGGGGTAGCATCATTGAAACATTCCGGCAACGATTCAAATCTTTTTGTCCCGGCGTACGCTGGGTTGAACTTTGAACACATCCACGATGGCACGGCCCGGAATCTCATTGAGAAATTCGAGCCACGTAAGTTTCCGATGGAATTACGCCTTATCAACAGCAACACAGTGGAGGTTTATCAACCAGCGACAGGAAACTGGCAACTCGAAAGCTGTGGACGATATTCCTTGCAAAAGGATGGAACCATCGAGTACAGCTTTGAGTGCATCCCCCGAAAACTCAACTACGAGAAAGGTTACATTGGGCTTTTCTGGGCCAGCTACATCAACGGTCCTGACAACAAAGGTATTCATTTCCTCGGTCGATCACGCAAAACGAAACAGAAAATTCGATGGATTGATGCAATCAGTTCCCAGCATGGGGTGAATAGCACACACGAACCCTTTGGGAATGAAAGGCCACTGGACGTGGACAAGGACTTCCCACTCACGCTCATCGGAAATCAATCCACCTATGAGTACACGGAACCCTGGTTTTATGGGACCAGGGATTCCATGGTTTTTCTCCAAGTGTTCCGATCCGCAGATAACATCTGGTTTGCACAATCACCCTCAGGAGGTGGCAATGGCAACCCGGCCTGGGATTTTCAGTGGTTTATCGATTCTCCAGTGCTGGGAAAAGCATACGGCTTCAAAATGCGAGCAGCCTATTTGCCGGAACAGGACCGCAAGCAAATTGAAGCAATTGCAAGAAAGCAATTGAAACTTCTGAGCGAAAACTAAAATGCTTGCAGAGCAGGTACCTCAATTTGTAATCGTGGGAATCATTTCCCTTGAGAAGTACAAATCGGCGTTCATGGATCTTCCGGCCCCTTCGCATTGGTGATATCCCAAGCATCTGTTTTCGTATCGCGACTTCCTACCTGCGTCTTCCATGTGGGTTGCATCGTATTGAATTCAAAAAACTGATGTACCGACTCGATTGGACCAATCATGTGGAATCCACACAAGAGATCGTCATTCGTCATACCCTCCAGTTCTAAGATATTCTGTCAGCGTCGAGCGATTTCGGCTCCACACGCGGATCAATGCAATGATTCAAATCTCGAAAATCATCACGCCAAACCTGTCATCATGAAATATTTTGTGATCCGATTTCAACTTGTTCTCCGAATGGCGTCCATCTTCTATTTATTCTGGGCGAACCACCTGTCACTAGCGCAAACACAAAGACCAGC
>JAYYHM010000241.1:0-3258 GCA_036148415.1 Planctomycetota bacterium | reverse complement strand
AAGATCGTGACGTTACTCGCAGCGTCACCTAGGTTCGCACCGGCATCACCACCAATGACGAGCGTGCCGCCTAAAGCTCCAATCGCTGTCTCGTCGCCTACATCACCACGAACAAAAATTCCGCCGCCTCGCATCGCCGCTCCACAGCGATCGCCAGCCGACCCATAAATAGCGAGGGTTCCTCCCGTCATCGAGCAACCAGCACCTTCACCAGCATTGCCCCTGATTTTCACTGCCCCGCTTTTCATGCCATCACCCACCCCATGTCCCACATTGCCCGTCATTCTGACATCGGTCTGGTCATTGAAGGCGAAGGCATAATCGCCAAGTGTTCCTTCTATTCTTAGCTGAACAGCATGTCCAATTCGCATCAACGCATGATTTTGACCCCGAACTCCGTCAATTTGAACTACCGGAAGTTTCTCCGAATCCTCGTCAACTGTTATCCCCCGAATCTGGCCCAGCAATTCGTGATTCTTCATTTGATGAAGAGAGAGTCGATGGTCGAAGCTTTCAAGTGATTCGTTCATTGAATGATGCCGAAGTGACGTGTCAATGGTTTAGAAGAAAGCATTTGAACAATACGTCTCGGTAGCTTACGGGAATCCATGTGCAGGGTGCCAGATCAAGGGGCGGATTCTCTCGGTTCCTTCATTGAATTTCACTATTTTAGCCCGCGATTGGACACAGTTCTGTCCTTTCACAGGTTCAAAGAGATTGAAGGAGGTTACGAATCAGGATTTCGACAAATACTGAAGTCTTCTGACCTACCAGCAGTACTTCATCGTGGTCAGCAATATTCTGTTGATCGGGTGTTGCGACGTTCGTCACGATCGAAAGCACAAGAGGGTCGATCCCGAGTTGCTTTCCCATCAGTGCTTCGGGAATGGAACTCATACCAACCACATCCGCTCCCATCACTTTCATCATGCGGTATTCGCTTCGTGTCTCGTACGTTGGTCCCAAGGTGCCCAGATAGGTTCCTGGGAAGACGGGGAGATCATTCTGGCGAGCAATTCCTAATGCTTGCTCGCTGAGTTTACGTGAGTAGAAATCCGATGCATGGCGGTGGGTCGCCAGGTTCCATTCCTCCTGAGCGTTCATTTTACGAGATGGAGAGAGCACACCACCAAGCCAATTGATATGGTCACGCAGGATAATGATATCTCCCACCTTGAGCTGAGGATTAATACCACCCGACGCGTTGGTGATGACTAGTTCCTCGATACCCAACAGCTTCATCACTTCTACTGGGAACGTAACTTGCTGAGTGGAGTAACCTTCATAGCGATGAAAACGGCCCGCCATGACAACGAGGGAAACCCCTTCAAGCGACCCAAAAATTAAGCAGCCTTGGTGCCCAACAGCATGAGTCGATTGAAAGCCCGGTATCTCTCGGTAGGGAATTTCGATCCGGTTTTCAATTTTCGAAGCCAGTCCGCCGAGTCCGCTGCCGAGAATCAATCCCAAGCGAGGCACTGAAGCTGTTCTGGTTTTGATGAAGTGATAAGCTTCGGATGGCGGGGGCGTTGTCATCGGCAGGATTCGCTGAGTCGATGCTTTATCCTAGGCTATACGATCCGTTCCGGCTTCTTGAACAATTCCGCGAACCACTGCTTGTAGATTCGGGGCAGCACGTCCAGCAACCGCTATGATTTCCTGAACATTTGCGGGCTTTAATGCGTCGGGTAGGCACATGTCTGTGATCACGCTGATGCCAACCGTTTTCAGTCCACAATGGACAGCGACGATTGTTTCGGGAACCGTGCTCATGCCAACAACGTCCGCTCCGATTGTTCTTAAGAAACGATACTCGGCACGAGTTTCCAAGTTGGGTCCTGCTACAGCTACAAACACTCCCTTGTGAATGGTCAGATCGAGGTCTCTTCCCAATTTGATGGTTCGATCTACCCAGCTCTGATCGTAAGGTTCACACATATCAGGGAATCGCGGCCCCAATCTATCGTCATTAATCCCGATCAGTGGGTTATCGCCTAAAAGATTGATTTGATCTTCGATGACCATCAAATCGCCAGCGTTAAAGTAAGGATTCAAGCCGCCGCATGCGTTACTCACTACCAGTAACTCTACTCCCAGTTCTTTAAAGACTCGAACCGGAAGGGTGATCAGTTTGAGCGGATATCCTTCGTAAAGATGAAAACGGCCTTCCATGGCCACAACCGGTACACCGGCAAGGTGCCCGCATACCAGCCGTCCTCGGTGGCTTGTTGCAGTCGATTTTGGGAAGTGTGGGATGTCTTCGTAATCAATGGTTACTTCAACATCGATCTCTTCAGTGAGATCACCCAAACCTGTCCCAAGGATGATAGCGACTTTTGGTTTGATTGGAAATCGCTCTCGAATCGTGCGACACGCGTCTTGAATTTTATCGTACAGATCAAGCATCTATCATCGCCTCGGAGGAGCGTTTCCTTCACTTGCTACTCGGCATTGTACGGATCATCAAAAAACTTCGTGACCTCCTCACAAAAGAAATTAAAAGTTCGCACAAGATTTTTTTGCATCAGAAAAATCATCTTTTTTTTGTTCATCCACTTGTCAATGACTTGCAAAGCCTAGGGTGGCTCCTCTAAGCCTTAGCTTGGTACTGCGCAATCACTCTTTTGCCCCAATTTTTGTTTTCGCGGGGACCATAAACTGCAATGCTAAAGCAATTACTCGGGTTGTGGAGAGATACCTGGTGGTTGTGGCTAGGTTTTGTCGTTTTGACTTTGGGATTCAGCTTCTTGTTGGGTCTCTATTTTTTGCTGCTCCTTCCTTGTCTGCCCATACCCTTCATTTACTTCGCGATTAATCGTTACGATACTTCGGGCCAAGAAAAGCATGATTTGGGCTCATGATCGAGTTTTCTGACCCGGTTTTCTTCGTTTTCCGCCTGATTCCTATGTCAACCTTTCTCCCAGCTGGTCGTACCAACAAACTTTCGAATTCCAGAGGCACTTGCCAGCTGTGTTATCCTATTAAGTGTTCGCAGAAAAGTAATTCTGAGTTAGCAATCTGACCCGACGGATTTCCTTGCAACTCTCAAGCTCTCAGTCATTGCAAAGTTTGTTATGCCGAAGACTGGCCTCTGTCATCGTCCGCGACTCCACGCTTCGGCAGAATGGAACCGCCAGAATATGGGGTTGGGAAGCCCAGCCGCAGAGAAAATGTTCGTGGATTCAAGAGTGGATAAGACCAAAGAGGATCCAGACGACATACAAGTTGGCTTAGATGGAGCACGAAAAAGCCGAATAG
>JAYYHM010000240.1:0-4947 GCA_036148415.1 Planctomycetota bacterium | reverse complement strand
GGTGGACCGCAGCGAAGTTGCAAAAGGTGCCGCGGCTTGTTTCGACGCCGAACTTCCTGGACGCAGTGCGTTCAGACAACCGCCGAGTGGCATCAGCAGTCAAACCATCGGAATTGTGGTTGAGGATGTCAGACGGCGTCGAAGGATCCTGCCTATTATTCCCACCGGTTCGGCACTACCCGCGAGAGCGAATCGAAAACTCCGTGTCGGTAGAGACCGGGATTATATGACGCTCTCTCTTGTTGAGTCCTCTGGGGTTCACGGCCAAGACTGGCATGCCTTGGGTCGCTATGAGTTTAAGATTGAGAATCCTAATTTTCGCTCGCGGACCATAGGTTTCGAGGTGGATGTAAACGGATTGTTACAGGTAAGAGCTCAAGACTCTCGAAAGACAGGAAGTGTTAAGCTCGCTAGTTTGCCAGAGTGCCCGCTGAGTGAAGAAGTCATAACCCAGTGGAAAGCATGGATTGATACGGTGAGGTAGCCACCTTTCGGATTAATCACGGTAAACACCTACGCATCCATTCCTACGGTGTATTCTCTCGGCATGATGCCGGATAGTTAAAAAGATGCCATCGAATGACTTCCGAATCAGGGAACCAACGCCGGTTCGTTGGCTGGCATCAAAGAACTTTGACGTATCTTCTCACGAGCATCGTTGCGACGGATGCTCGATTCGTTCACAAAAACTTCTGATGGTAGAAGAAAGCCCCGGAGAGGATGCAATTCAACGTTACCTAGGCCGAATTCATCCAAAGACTGCTTGGTCAAAATCGCTAGCGTAATGAGCGATAGGTCGCCTAGTTGGGGCAGGGCCGGATCATTAGTGATTGCAGGAGCCCCGACGACCCGGCCATCATCGAGAAACTTCTCGACGATTGCAACTTGTTGTCTACCCCCAAATTTCGAGATGGCTTGAAACGCGGTGGCGATGGTATCGACAGATTCCGAGTCGGACAAAGTCAATTCGGCGAGGGTCAACGTGGATGAGAGGTCCATCTCCATCCCTGTCAGCAAAACTTCTTCCCGGTTCGTTTCGCTGGCACGCAGAATCCATCGGTTCATTAACGCCGAAAATGGGCCGGATAGACTGACGTCGCGACGCACTTCGGTTACCAACCTCCTTTGACATAGACGCAATATCACTTGTTCGTGCGTTACAGGAAGGGGAACGTCAGGATCCAACGCCACTAACAGTAGTGCAAAGAGGTCAGCACGATCGGGTTCATTACGAATGGAATTCAGCTTAGGTTGAACGGCGGTAAGCGTCTTCTCCAATGCCATCGCTCGCTCGCGAGTAGTTCCCTCCATCGACTCTCCAACGTTAGGGTGCTTTTGCATGATCTCTACAAAGAGTTCACGAACGGTTATGGAGTCACCCAAAAAACGTTGGATCACCGGCCAGCCCTTGAAGGGAACATTCTGTCCTGAAAGGAAAGCCTTGATACGAGTCTGCATGTCTCCTTCGGCTAATTGTTGAACTATCTGTTCTATCCTGAGGCGTGTTTCAGGGTCGTTGGCATTCTCAATAGCATCTTGCATCTCCAGAATGGAGCGTTTGCCAAATGTCATCAACTCCGCTGCCGCATTTTCCCGTACTCTGAATTGCGATGCGCTTAGATTTTCAATCGCACTTCGGATCGCCTTCACTTCCTGATCACTCAGTGGCTCTAGGTTTTCCTCACCCGACTCCACCGACGTACTTGGGAGTTGAATGGGTTCTTCGCCGGCTGCAGGGACGTTTTGCCCGGTCACTCTCCCCAAAACAATGCAGGAAAGAATTAAACCGATGGAGAAATGTGTCAATCTGGATGCCACTCGTATGCTCGCAATTTGTTTGGGAGAATTTCGGGTTTAGACAACTTCAGGAGCTGGCAGCCTCTTATGGGAAGCACTCACCTCGATCTATATACTAGCCCATTTTTGCCTTGGTCCATTTTTGCATTGGAGAATCCATAAAACTTGCTTTGCAATTGTAGCGAAAGTGAAGAGTGAGAAGCTAAGGGAAGTTTTAAGATGCCCGCTTGTCGTAAAATGCTCCGATTGCTCTGGCTAATCCGAAGAAAGGTGGAGAAGTTGCGCAGCTCTGGAAACGATCGGTTGCTAAAGGGCAGAGCTGAGGATAGTCTTTAACTTGACGCTGGCGTACGGACGCCACGACGCGTCCCGACTAGGGATTTGCGGCCGCTTGCAGCCTTCATCTGCTAAAGAGCCATGACAACCGAGAAACATTTAGAATCGAGCCACACCAGCACGCCGTCAAACTCAGCGAGACAGCTGATGGACCTTCCTCGCGATGCGGGGTTTTCCACCCAAGGCGTGCACGCTGGAGAGCGTCGGCAGAAAGCTGAAGGCGCCATCGCGACGCCAATCTATACCGCTTCAACGTTCACCTTCGAATCCACTGAAGCTCTCTTGCGATTTGTAGATGGTCATGAGGCACGCGAGGAGTACGGGAGGTACGGGACACCGAACGAACGCTCGGTGGAAGCGAAACTCGCGGCACTCGAGGGGGCTGAAGATGCTATTATCTACAGCTCAGGGATGGCTGCCATTGTCGGTGTATTAATGAGCCGACTTAATCAGGGTGATGAGATCATTTTCTTTGATCAGTGTTATCATCGCAGCCGTGAATTCTGCGCGAAGCATCTTTCACGATTCGGAGTGGTGACGCACCAGGTAAAAACCGGTGATTTCGAGGCGATGGAAGATGCCATCAATTCAAAAACCAAAATGCTGGTGAGTGAATCCCCGACCAACCCGCATCTCACCGCGGTCGACCTTGAAAAGTTCGTAGGTCTAGGAAAGAAGCATAATGTGGAAACCTTGATCGATGCTACCCTTGCGACCCCCTACAACCTTCGTCCGATTGAATATGGTGTGGATTTGGTTCTTCATTCGGCAACCAAGTATCTTGGTGGGCATAATGACCTCCTCGCGGGGGTGATCTGTGGCGCCAAAGACGCGCTGGAGCCTATTCGCTCGCTTCGTGGCATCCTTGGGAGCGTGAATTCCTCACACAATATGTATCTCCTTGAACGTGGGCTAAAAACGTTTGAGTTGAGAATGCAGCGTCATAATGAAAATGGTCAACGGATTGCTGATTTTCTCGAGCGGCATCCGAGGGTGGAAAGAGTATATTACCCGGGTATTGCCTCGCACCCGAGTCACTCGATTGCCGCATCGCAAATGCGTGGATTCGGCGCGTTGATTACATTCACCATCAAGGACGCCGATTGGAGGGCAACCTCGCGAATTGTCGATTCCGCGAAGATCCCCAGAATCGCGCCGAGCTTAGGTGGTGTAGAATCACTCATCGAGCAGCCATTGGTTATGAGCTATTATCATTGTACGGAAGAGGAACGCGAGGCATTCGGTATCGCGGATAACATGATTCGAATGGCCGTTGGAATTGAAGACTCGGACGATCTTGTCAAGGACCTTGAACAGGCACTCAAAGCATAAGAAAGCCAGAATGAGTAACGAGACCCCTGAGATCGGAGAAGGGCACACACCAACGGTTAGGTCTGCAGCGGAGGGAGCGATACTCACCGAGACCGGCGTCGCTCCTTCACATAGTTTCCGAACGCGGGCTATCCATGTGGGCAATGAGGTGGATCCCCAGACCGGTGCGGTAGTGCCTCCGGTTCACTTCGCCAGTACATTTCGCCAGCCTGGAGCGGGTGAGTGGGGTGATTTTGACTATTCTCGAAGCGGAAATCCCACTCGCCACAATTTTGAGAGAGCTATCACATCGCTGGAAGGCGGTTCTCGCTCACTCGCGTTTTCCTCCGGGATGGCTGCGATCCACTGCGTGGCCATGTTGTTGAATGAAGGCGATCATATTGTCGCAGGTTGCGATCTCTACGGCGGTGCCCATCGGCTTTTTCATCAAATCTGTGATCGATCCGGTATTCAGGTCACGCTTGTCGACCTCACAGATACCGAAGCAGTCAAGGCGGCGATTACACCGCAAACCCGACTTCTTTGGGCAGAATCCATTGGGAATCCTCGATTGAGCATACCTGATTTGACTGCACTATCTGCCATTGCCAAGGAGACCGAAATTCTCCTCGGTGTCGACAACACCTTCGCTACTCCCGTGCTGCTACGACCGTTGGAGCACGGCGTCGATATTGTCATGCATTCGGCGACGAAGTATCTGGGCGGACACAGCGACTGTTTAGGAGGCACTCTAGCCGTTGCTGATAAGGATCTGTACGACAGGTTGTACTTCATCCAGAATGCGACTGGGGCAGTCATGGATCCAATGACCAGTTTCCTAACGGCCAGAGGGCTCAAGACTCTGGAACTCCGAGTCAGAGCCCAGAGTGAAACCGCGTACGAACTTTCAAAGTGGTTGCAGGCTCACCCGTCCATCAAGAATGTCATCTATCCCGGGCTTTCTGACCATCCCCAACATCGCTTGGCATCTGAGATCTTCTCGGGTGGATATGGTGCGATGGTGACATTCGAACTTGACGGAACGATCGCTCAGACCGCGAAGGTTTGCGAAAATACTCATCTGTTTCGACTCGCTGTTAGCCTCGGTGCCGTGGAGTCTTTGATCGAGCAACCCGCCACGATGTCGCATGCTAGTTATGCGGCTGAGGATCGTCTGCGTTTCGGAATCACCGATGCGCTCATCAGATTATCAGTCGGACTCGAATCGCTGGAAGATCTGAAGATGGACTTGAATCAAGCGATCACCAATGCCTTATGTTCGTGAGCCAGAGTGGTTTCGATCTGATCACTTTACAACTCTCTGCAACGGTGTCTGTTCGAATGTTTCGCTTTATCAGGAACCTACCGGAGTGGACTTTTGTGAAACTGATTCGTTTTTATCAGATCGGAATCAGTCCTTTAATCGGCCCTTCCTGCCGTTACACACCTACCTGTAGTCAGTATGCAATTGATGCGATCCGAAAGTACGGTCCGATTTCAGGC
>JAYYHM010000239.1:0-5925 GCA_036148415.1 Planctomycetota bacterium | reverse complement strand
CAATCTTCTTATCTGACACAGTGTTAAACATGGTTTTAACAATGCGTTCGGAAAACCGTTGCTTCTGATGATCGTTCATCATCACTACCTGCTCCCAGTAGGAAGCCACTTCAGGCAGTCCAAAGTGCTCACAGAGGTAGACCAGATTCAATATGTCTTTCTGAAAACAGCTACCACCGAATCCAATAGAGGATTTTAGAAACTTCGGTCCAATACGTGAGTCCGTCCCAATTGCTCGAGCCACTTCATCTACATCAGCACCCGTTGCTTCACAGAGGGCGGAGATCGCGTTGATCGAAGAAACACGTTGAGCTAGGAAAGCGTTAGCTGTCAGCTTAGAAAGTTCACTACTCCAAAGATTAGTGGTGAGAATTTTGTTCTTGGGAATCCAACGCGCATAAATCTCTGACAGAGCTGCGATGGCTTTTGCCGATTCACCACCGATCAGAACCCGATCCGGATCGAGTAGATCGTTGATGGCGGTGCCCTCCGCGAGGAATTCTGGGTTACTGAGTACATCAAAACTAATATTCGTTGCTTCACTACTGAGAATTCGTTTGACCGCTTGAGCTGTCCGCACCGGTAGAGTCGATTTTTCGACCACGATTTTGTGGCCCTTGGAACTTCTCGCAATCTGCCGAGCACACTTTTCAACGAATTCCAAGTTCGCGGCACGACCAGCGCCAATGCCATAGGTTTTGGTGGGTGTGTTGACGGAAATGAACACCATATCTGCTTCTTCAATCGCAGCATCGACCTGCGTCGAAAAAGTCAAATTTCGGCCTCGAGCCTCCATCACCACTTCATGCAAACCTGGCTCATAGATGGGGAGTTCGTCCGAATTCCAAGCATCTATGCGGTCCTGATTCAGGTCAACAACATGGACAGGGATATCTGGACACTGCTTGGCAATCATTGCCATGGTCGGTCCGCCCACGTAGCCAGCTCCAATGCAACAGATTTTCATGGTGACAGACCTTTAGGAACACTTTCGAAGAGATTCAGGCTCGGAAGTTTACGGGTAGAGCTTCAATGCCGAGGTATCCAAGGGCTGGCTCATTACAGTTTTCGCAAATTACTCTTGCCAGAGTTTAAGCAGGCGATCATCCCCATGCGGGGGTGTTCGTCCTAATCTCATCAGATTTTGCCCCGCTCGCTCACCCAATCGTTTTTACCCGAAAAAATGGACCCCGTCCCTAAATCACAAGCGATGAAATTCAGCTAAGGGTGCTCAATCGGAGCTTCTGATGTGAACCACTGGGTGGTTTAGGTATTCGTGACCTCAGAGGCTCTCCAGCGTGACCGCTACTTTCGATTTTCAAACGGTCGCGATACGCTATGGATTCGTCGAGTCATCAATGTTTTTGAAAGTTGAGAGAGTGCCATGAGCGATTCGCTGTGTCGGTGGGGATTTCTGAGTACGGCTGGAATTGGCAGAAAGAACTGGAAGGCAATCCATCTCAGCGGGAATGGACGCGTCTCTGCTGTCGCGAGCCGATCGGTGGAAAAGGCCCAAGGTTTCATTGATGAGTGCTCTGCCGAAGTACCTCAGAGAGAATCCGTAACAGCTGTTGGCTCTTATGAAGAGCTATTGAGTCGGGAAGATGTTGATGCCGTTTACGTTCCGTTACCCACAGGGATTCGGAAGCAGTGGGTGGTGGCGGCTGCAAAAGCTGGAAAGCATGTACTCTGCGAGAAACCTGCTGCGGTCAATGAGGAGGAAGTTCAGGAGATGGTGGACGCCTGCAATGAGGCGGGAGTTCAGTTCATGGATGGTGTCATGTTCGACCACAGCAAACGTCTCGTGAAGATCCGAGAAATATTGAAATCTGGCGAGGTGGTTGGCAAGGCTCGACGCATTTCGACACACTTTTCTTTTTCGGGTGATGCGTCGTTTCAGGAGAGCAATATTCGGACAGATGCGATTTTGGAGCCTCATGGATGCCTCGGCGATCTTGGCTGGTACTGCATTCGATTCACACTCTGGGCTGCTGGCCTCGAGATGCCAACCAAGTTATCTGCTCGAACGCTCACTTGGTTAGCAGGCACAGAATCTGAAGCGGAGGTTCCCGGGGAATTTTCTGCAGAGTTGCATTTTCCCAATGATGTGACTGCTTCGTTCTATTGTTCTTTTTTGACCGTAAATCAGCAGACTGCGATGATCTCAGGCGACCAAGGTTTCCTTTCGGTCGATGACTTTGTACTCCCGTTCTACGATGGTGAAGCGAGTTGGACTGAGCACCAACATGTGCTGGATATCGATAATTGCCGTTGGAACTTCAGGAGACACAGTGACCGCAAAGCGATTGCGGAGTACCCTTCGGGCGAGCCAAATGCATCGGAAGTTAATATGGTTCGAACATTTGCTGAGTATGCGAATAGCGGAAAAGTAGATCCGTTTTACCCGGATCTGACTCTGAAGACCCAACGCATTATCGACGCTTGTCGAAGAAGTGATGCAGCGGGTGGTGAGTTGGTTGAACTCTAATTGGAAGTTGCAGATATGGCTCTCTGTATTGGAAGTAAATAGGGAGCTTGGCATCCGATTCTATTCCCAGGAAACGATAGGCTTGTGAAGCCCATGTCGGAGAGGTCAACACAGAGATCTTGGTCACTGCTGATCGAAGAGCGATATCAATGCTCTCTAGCCGATGACTTGGTCAGTTGGTTTGATTCCGAGATCTGGCGCGCCCCAATCCATGGGGAGTTCACATGCGCACGTCACCCAGAGGAATTACTTAAACCCGCCCCAGAGATCATCTGGCCCGGTTTGATGGCAGCGGATCTGTTGCCGCTGGTCGGGAATCACTACGGGGATTGGATCTGTATTCGGATCAATGAATCCAATCGCTTTGAGGAGGTGGTTTACTGGTATCACGGAGGAGGAGATTGCCTGCCGTTAGCTGCTGGTTTGTCCGAAGCGATCCTATTCAGCCACTACTTTAACTTGGATCCGATGGAGTTCTCAAACCAGGCGATCGAACCTCTTGAGAGTAAGCTGACGCATCCGAATGAAAGACGGAAGAGTCAATCTTCCCGAGATCTTCTACCGCTGCAATGGGCCGCTGAGCAGCAGAAACTGAACCTAGAGGATTTGCCTAATCAATCCCTCCCAAGAGATGAAATCATCAAAGCGCTTTTGGATTTAAAAATTGCCATGATTGCTTTGATGTGTCTGAGAGCTAAAGATGCATTGAGACATTGGCCCCGCCAACGCCTTGATCGAGTATCGACTGAAGATCCAATGAATTGGTCAGGTTACACCAGCCGTTATGTGTTTGATCAAGATTGGATGCCTCCAGCGCTGATCGATCAATTAAGGGAGATGACGGGAGAATCTCACTGCCAGGGATGGGACGTTGCTGCTCAGTGCGCGAGTTGGGTTACCGAATTCTCACCCGATCAAGCGTGGTCGTGGCATCTGGTGGGTTACTCATCTGAAAAACGTGGTCTCATTCCTCAAGCGATTGAATGTTATCGACAAGCGATGCACTGCTCCACTTTTTCAGATCAAGCAACACGTTTTTCTTCCCATTGGACCGAGCCGCAAGCGGCAAAATTCTCCGTCGCGCGACTCACCGAATTAGATGCTTCGTTTGTGGAATCTTCTGATTACGTGCGAGCTCTGTGTCATCGAGATCCGACGCGCCGCAGAGAAGAGGTCACCGCGTATTGGATGGAGTGTGGAAAGGCGGAAACGGAAAAGGGGCGTTTGAGCGATGGCGTAGCATCCTTCTACGCTGCGGGTTGGGATGTAGGAGCAAAATCCATGGCCTCCTATCAAGATATTCTATCGAGCCTCATCGAAGCCTCCCATTGCTGTGGCCAAATGGCCCGCTCTGAACTAGCTTCGACCCACCTGCGCTGTCTATTGAATTGGTAAGTTTCGGGGACTCTTTATTCAACGCCTGAACGCGGATCCCCGGATAAACGATCAGCTCTTCTGCCCTGCATAGCGTATGCTTCGGACGATCGCTCGTTTGACTTCAGCTATCTCCACCGCTCTGGCAACCTCCATGTTCATTGGCCAGTTGCGCCGGAGTCGCTGATCGAACACAGTCATTCCTCGTGTGCGATTACCTTGGGTTTCTACCGCACCCGCCATGGCTTCCCAAGTAAATAATTCTGGCTCTAAAACGGAAATCAATGCGGTAGGGTCGTACAGTGGGATAAGTTCTTCACCAAGTTGCTGGTGGGCTGCACGAAACGCGAAGGGGACAAGATGTCTGAGCAGCGATCCCATATGAGTTCCCGGGCTCGGTAGCTGCTCCAGCAACTGCACTCCAAATCTTACTTTCTCCGTGACATCGAGGGGGACAAGCAGTTTAGTTGTGGGAGATGCGAAAACGGTTTCGGCGCTCTGTGGATCAAAGTGAACATTTCTTTCTGCAACCGGTGTAGCGTTGCCGGAGCGTTCTACTGCCCCTCCACTGATCACGATTTGATCGATAAGTGGCACCACTTGAGGATCCCATCGAATGAGTCTCGCAAGATTAGTCAGGGGGCCGAGGCAGAGAATGGTGATCTCATTGGGGTACTGCTGGACCAGATCAGCGATTACCTTTTCACTAGGTTGTAACCTCTGGCGTCCTGAGGGCTCAAAATGGAATTCCGCAAGCCCGTCACTCCCGTGTAACAATTGATCATCAATCACCGATGCATCTTCGCCGGGAGTTGCTTTTCCAATTCGTGGAAAACGGGGTGGGTCAAGCATATTGACTAAAGATGCAACGTTATTGGTGGCCTGTTCAGCATCCACCGTTCCCGCAACCGCTGTGATTGCAAGAATATCGAGCCTCGGATCAAATAAAGCCATACCAAGGGCGATCGCGTCGTCAATTCCTGGATCACAGTCAATAATGATTTTCTTACTCATGCCATGATTTTAGGTATAGTCGCGCTTTCGAACGAGAGTGATTTCGTGTGGATCAGGGAATGTACCTGCTGTAGTTTTGGTTTGAACGTGCAAGGTCTGTATCCTGTAACCACCGAAATCATTTTCCTCACGAGCTAATTTATTTTTTATCATTGAGGCGACAACAAGATGGATTCTTCTGCAAACTCTTCTCATGCGGAGCTTTTCTCCGATGCCATTAAGATTGTCAAAGAGGGTTCGGATCTGACTGAGGAGCAAACTAGCGATTTAATTGATGCAATGTTGGTTGGAGCTGCGAGTGAGGAGCAGGTGGGCCACTTATTGCTTGCTCTGAAAGAGAAAGGGGAGGCAGTGACTGAATTAGTGGGCGCCGCGCGTGCGATGCGGAAGCACATGACCAAGCTTCCCCATCAACATGAACTATTGCTCGATACCTGCGGGACAGGGGGAAGTGGCAGTGGAACATTCAATATCAGCACTGGGGTTGCGATCGTCGCAGCTGCCTGCGGTGTTGCGGTTGCAAAGCACGGAAATCGAAAGGCCTCTAGCTTAACCGGTTCAGCCGATGTGCTTGAGGTCCTAGGGGTCAAACTGGAGTCGGATCCCGAATTGGTTGCTGGCCGATTGGATGAGATTGGGATCTGCTTCTGTTTTGCCGCCAAGCTTCATCCAGCCATGCGACATGTTGTGGGCGTCAGGAAAAAATTGGGTGTGAAGACCCTGTTTAATTTTTTAGGTCCACTCTGCAATCCAGCGGGTGCAACTCACCAATTACTGGGTACTTCATCTTTGGATGCTCAGAACAAGGTGGCTGATGCACTACGGCAATTGGGTACACAAAGGTCTTACGTGGTTCATGCCGAGGATGGTCAGGATGAAATCTCTCTCGATGGCGTCAACCGAGTCATTGAAGTCACCTCAGAAAGCAGCGTCATCCACGAATGGGGTGTGAGAGAGTTTGGCTTACTGCCGGCTGGCAAGGAGGCATTGGCTGCGAGAGATCCAGAAGAAAGCGCGGGAATCATCCGACGTCTACTTAACGGTGAGCC
>JAYYHM010000238.1:0-2828 GCA_036148415.1 Planctomycetota bacterium | reverse complement strand
GGATTTTCTTCAATGGGGTAATCCTTCAGGTTTTCGTCACCACCATCACCGTCAATCAAGTACTTCCAATCGGGGTACCTTTGCCGAACTTCTTTCAACAAGGCCAGCCCCATGGTGGCAGCTTGCACGTCCAAAGGCTTGTAGTCTTCGATCACACGTACCGCTTCACGCCAGGAGATTTGATCGGAAGGGATCTCTACTTTCTCCAGGTACATCTCACGGTCGATCTGTTTTAGAAACTGTTCGGCTTGTTCACCGTCTGAGGATTGCTGCCCTGTTGTCATCGTGAATGCTTTGAGCCTTGCCGGGGATTGTCCTTTCCTTCGGAGTAGAAAGTCCAGCAACATGACCAAGCTGCCGCTGTCGACTCCACCGCTAAACATCAAGCCAATGGGTTCGTTATTGGGAATGGAATCAAGCCATTGATCACAGATCTCGGCAACTTTCCCGATGTACTGGGCACCTATCTCCCTGATGTCACTGTGGAGTCGGTTACGCTGCGGGGCGAAATAGCGATGGAGGGTTGGGTTGGGATCCGGGCAACCGACGAGCTGCAATTCAAGAAGATGATGAGCGGGAACCATCCGTGTGTAAGACGGATGGAACTGATCGGCTAATCCCTCTCGTTCCAACTGTTCTCGAATCTCGTCCATTCGTTCCGCAATGATCAGGGCTGGGCCTTCCGCTCTCTTGGCGAGAAAATATCGCATCGGACGACCAATCGATCTAGCCATACGGATGGTCTTGCCAGATTGCTCGCAGATCGCAAATTGTCCGCATATCTTCCGAACTGCCGTCGGATCACCCCCTCTGACTGCCTCAGAAGCCTCTTCAAAAGAGGTTCCCAGTAGAAGATTACCCTTGGGATCGAGCAGATTGACCACCCGATCAATTAGCTCTGCCTGACGTCCATCAAAGTCCCGCTGAACGGGTTTTGATGTGTTTTGAGACAACGTCGGTGAGGTTGAGTTGGGAGGCATGGACGAATTAGACATGTCGAACCAGTAATTTGAGTTTTTAGGGTTGAGCCAACATCGGTGTGACGGTTCACCTCCTGATGTGTCGTTGTCCGACAAATCAGAGTGTGGGTTGATAGATCAACAGTTGATTTTTTGTGAGACCAAGCCCAAGGCTAAGCGTTTCCGGCAAAAATCAAGACACTCGATCGACCTTAAACGTCCAACCGCCCTGAATTTATCGCATTTGTTGATGAAATGTCGCCCATTCAAAGGTAAATTTTGAAGTGATCCTCTTGCTTCTAAGCCAATTTCATCGCTGAAATGGACCAAACTTTGCGACTGAAGGGTACGGTTTTGACAATAAAGATCTTACATTTTCTGGCGGCAACAGCTACCGGCATTCGCTCATTGCGGCGATCCACCGGGATACTGCCATCGGATTTGTATCCAAACCTCGATCCAACCGGATAGCGAACCACCGTGGCTTTGCAAATTTTTGACGGCGTCCAGCCTCCCCCACGAACCAATTTTACCGATGTGCTGCAGCACTGGGCCGAGCATCGCCCAGATGATGCGGCGTTCATATTTACCGACGTTGAGGCGCTTGAAGAAAAGCTGACTTACTCGGAATTGTGGGAAGAGGTGCGCGCCCTGGCCGGAGCGCTTCAGGATCGATGTCGGATTCGTGCCGGCGACCGTGTACTGCTGCTTTATCCACCGGGTCTCGAATTCGTCATTGGATTTTTCGCATGCCACGCTGCAGGGGCCATTGCTGTTCCTGCCTACCCGCCTCGTAGGAACCGAAAGGCATCGAGGATCCGCTCCATCGTTGTAGATTCGGATGCTCGGTGGGCATTGTCAACGCAATCGGTAGTGGATCTTCTCAAGGGCGATCAGCCTCACGATGATCTCATCGGTGTACAGCTGCTCGGAACAGATAATCCTGGAATGAGAGATGTATCCAAGTGGAGGCGCCCGAAACTGCAGGATTCGTCACTCGCTGTGCTGCAGTACACCTCAGGCTCAACTGGCTCGCCAAAAGGTGTGATGTTGAATCATGCTAATTTGATCGCTAACAGCGAGCTGATTCGGGAGGGATTTCAGCCAACCCCGGACCTTGTTGGAATGAGTTGGCTACCCACTTACCACGACATGGGTTTGGTGGGAGGTATTTTGATGCCTCTGTACATTGGGCGGGTGGACGTTCTGACGAGCCCCATGACATTCCTGCAGCGGCCCGTTCGATGGCTGCAGGCGATCACCAAATATGGCGTGACAGTCAGCGGTGGACCGAACTTTGCTTATCAGCTATGTGTTGACAAAATACCGGATGACGAACTGAAAGGTATTGATCTTTCGACTTGGGCGATCGCGTTTAATGGCGCCGAGCCCATTCGTTCATCCACTCTCGATGCCTTTTGCGAAAGATTTGAGCCGTACGGATTTCTTCGCGGGTCGCTTTTGCCCTGTTATGGGATGGCAGAGACCACATTGTTGGTAACCGGTGGTCCTTCGGAGACACGGCCGGTCATGACGACCTTTGACGGGAGTGGACTCGAGGAGAAAAGGGTTCGACCCGTTGAGCCGGATCACGAGCAGGCTCGGAAATTGGTAGGTTGTGGCGCTGTTTTGACCGACGAAAACGTGCAGATCGTAGATCCAGAAAGTCGCAAAATACTCAGCAGTGACCAAATCGGTGAGATCTGGGTACAGAGTCCTTCAGTCGGCGTCGGTTACTACCAACGCAAAGAGGCCACCGAGAGAATCTTTAATGCCTTTACCGATGAAGGCGACGGTCCCTATTTACGGACTGGTGACTTGGGATTTCTCTACGACGGCCAGCTCTACGTCTCCGGCCGTCTCAAGGAC
>JAYYHM010000237.1:0-5951 GCA_036148415.1 Planctomycetota bacterium | reverse complement strand
CATCGACCCTTCTATCGCGTTTGTGCGATGGATCAACGGAGCCCTCGAGATGGGCGGGTAATTGAGGAACTAGGTACCTACGATCCAATGTGTCCAGAAACGGACGCACGAGTATCGTTGAAAGCAGACCGAGTCGATTATTGGCTTGGTGTTGGGGCACAACCCAGTGATAAAGTTGGCGTCCTCATCAAAAAGTACGGCACAAACGGCACTCATCTCGAGGCTCGTGATGCTGCACTCGAGAGGCTCGGCAAACGTAAAGAATACACACCAGCACCTCCGGAACCAGCAAAGAAGAAGGAAGAGCCCAAGGCTGAAGAAGCTGTGGCTGAAGAAGCTGCTGCAGAGGAGAATGCATCAGAAGAGGAAGCTGCAGAAACTACCGAAGAGACTGCTAGCGAGTGAATCAAAGAGGCACGGGAAACCAGTGTCTGTTTCGACGATCAAGGCATTTGCCGGGATGTTGAAGTAGACTACCAATGGCCGACCGATCCATCCGGACCTTTTTCAGCGATATCTGAGTAAGCCTAAGATGAGATTTGACGTCATTACACTGTTCCCATCCCTCTTTGACGGTTACGTTTCGCAAGGCTTGATCAGCAAAGCGGTTAAGAGAAACTTAATCGAAATTAACTGTCATAACCTTCGAGACTGGGCTCCCCAAAGTATCCATCGGCCGGTTGACGATAAGCCGTTCGGTGGTGGACCAGGAATGTTGATTCAAGTTGAACCCACCGTAAACTGCGTCGAGAGTGTTGAAAAGTTCGACACACGACCGGTGCGGAAAATACTGCTAACCCCTCAGGGAAAACAGTTCGACCAAAAAATGGCTGAAGATTTCGCCTCAAACGAAAGAATCATGCTCATTTGCGGCCGATACGAAGGATTCGACCAACGAGTGATTGACATTCTAAATCCTGAAGAAGTGAGTATTGGTGATTTCATCTTGAACGGAGGTGAAACTGCGGCAATGGTAATTATCGATACTGTTGCTAGACTCATTCCTGGAATGCTTGGGGATCAAGAAAGCAATATTGACGATTCATTTAGTCGGGGTAACCGGCAACTTGAATTTCCACAGTACACAAGACCAAGAGAGTTCAGAGGACATAAGGTGCCTGAGGTTTTACTTGAAGGTAATCACGCAGAGATCGCTAAATGGCGAGAAGCAAAAAGCCTTCAAATTACACAGGAAAGACGCAGCGATCTGCTACTTCCTAAACAGGCCATTGAAACTGAGCTCGACTGAATACGAACCTATCCATTGATTGAGTAATTAAAATGTCTCAGGCAATTTTAGATCTTGTCGAAAAATCTTATTTGAAAGACAACCCACCCCAATTCGAGATTGGTGACACAGTTGATGTGCACTTGAAGATTCTCGAGGGCAACAAAGAGCGAATTCAGGTATTCAGCGGAGTCGTTATCGCGCGTAGTGGTAGCGGCAGCCGTGAAATGTTTGCGGTTCGACGAATTGTTGCAGGCGAGGGTGTCGAAAGAAAGTTCCCAGTACACAGCCCTCGAATTGAAAAGGTAGAGGTAAAACGTAGCGCAGTGGTTAGACGCGCTAAGCTTTACTTCCTGCGTGACCGAGTAGGAAAAGCTGTTCGACTGAAAGAGCGACGACGCACTTAGATCGCTCGCGTGAAAGGCATAACGCTTGCCTTAAAAAATGCACTCCATACGATCAAGCCACTGCAGCATTTCTGCGGTGGCTTTTTTTGTGCATGCAAAAACAAGCCAATGGGAAGATAGAAACCCTCTTATTTATTCGTAGCGACGAATGAAGACTTGGATCAAGCAAATCTTAGCAACAACACCTGCTCGGACCCGAGATAACACAAGAAACAGTTCAGTGAGGAACATTGGACAAGAGGGTGAGCGTCACGCTGCACAGTATCTTCGACGAAAGGGATACCACATCATCACATTACAGGAACGAGATTTCCTCGGCGAGCTCGACATCATTGCGTTTCATAAATCTAGCAACACACTGGTTTTTGTCGAGGTAAAAACTCTATGCAGCAGCAAGCCGGGGCACCCAGCAGATAAAGTGGATTTTCGCAAGCAACAAAAAATCACACGAGCTGCACTCCGGTACTTGAAACGAAACAATTTACTGGGTGCAAGAGCTCGATTTGATGTTATCTCGATACGTTGGCCTTATGGGCATGATGAACCTAGCGAGCTATCTCACTTTATTTCTGCTTTTGAAGCGTCTGGGAATTATCAATTGTTTTAATCAACGGGTAAGACACTCGCTGTCCTAACCTCCATCACTGTGGTTCGACCCTACAAGTCATCCAATCATTTCAAGGATGGATCAACAAGTCCATTGTCCTCAAATCCCTTGATTCGCAGTAAACAAGCATCGCAGTGCTCGCATGGCACGCCTCCTAGCTTGGGATCATAGCAGGATAAAGTTGCTCCATAATCTACACCCAAGGCATTTCCTCTCTGAATGATTTCAGCCTTGGTTAAGTCAATCAATGGAGTATGGATGCGGATGGCGTTATCTCCTTCAACACCAATCTTTGTGGCAAGATTGGCCATTGCCTGAAAAGCCTGAATGTATTCTCGACGACAATCGGGATACCCACTGTAGTCCAGTGAATTTACGCCAATAAATAGATCTCGGGAGGCGATGGTTTCAGCAAATGCAAGTGCTAGCGACAGGAATACAGTGTTCCTGGCGGGAACGTAAGTAATGGGAATTGAGTCACCAATTCCTTCAACACTTTCACTCTTTGGAACTTCAAGATGATTGTCCGTGAGTGCTGACCCACCGAATTGTGCTAGATTGATTTCGATGACTTGATGACTGACTACAGCGAATTGCTTCGCAAGAGACTCTGCTCTATCCAACTCATAACGATGTCGCTGTCCATACTGAAAGCTGACGGCATGTAGCTCATAACCTTCGCTTTTGGCGATAGCGAGACATGTCGCACTATCTAACCCACCTGAAAGTAAAATGACAGCCTTTCTAACACTCATCAGCAAATCCAATAAAATACTAGTGATCAACGGAGAACAGATCTTACTCTACGGCGTGGACCTCTACGCCAAGAGGTCATTGACCGGTTCACCAAGACCATCTTTGGTGACATAAAATGGCCGGCCTTCTACCTCAAAACCGGTTTTTGGAGAGATGCCTAATGCCTTCAATATTGTGGCATGAAGGTCACGAATCTGAACTGGGTTCTCTACAGCAATCAAAGGCCTCTCGTTCGCCGTCTTACCGTATACGAAACCACGTTTCATACCACCCCCAAACATCAACACGCTGGTACCACCGGTAAAATGCCGGTGTAAACCATAGTGTTTCATTTCAGAAACATAATCCACTTTCTCTGTTGCCTGATCTCGAGCGTTAGAACCGGGAATGCCTTCTATTAAAGCATCCCTGCTAAATTCCGAAGCGACCACAACTAAAGTCCTTTCAAGTAAACCACGACTCTCAAGGTCGAGAATCAATTGAGCAATTGGAGAATCAATCTCCCGATGCATCCGTGCGACCGTTTCATGACCATTTGCATGAGTATCCCAATGCAGGAAAGGAACATACTCCGTTGTTACCTCGATAAATCTTGCTCCGGCCTCAATCAGCCGTCTTGCCAATAAACACCCCTGCCCAAATCGGCTTGACCCATAATTCAATTTGCTTTTTTCGTCCTCAAGAGTCAAATCGAATGCTTTGCGGGCTTGTGAGCTCAGGAGCTCGTGGGCGCGATCTAAGGATCTCAGAATTGACTCAGTTTGGAAATCAGAAACACTACCTCGTACGGGACTGCTATCCATTAACTGTTTGTACAGATTTCGACGTTCGGAGAACCTTCGCTCTGTCATCCCAGCGGGCGGTTTCACAGCGATGGAAGCTTCGGCAGGGTAGGGTAAATTCATTGGACCAAACTCGCTCCCGAAGAAGCCAGCTGTTGTAAACGCCTTTATTTCCTCGCTCTCCCCAACACCCTCTAAACGCTGACCAATATTGATAAACGGAGGAATAACGGAATCACGTCTCCCTAGCACCTTTGCAATCCAAGAACCCAAATGGGGACAGGCGACTGTCTGCGGCGGCACGTAACCGGTATGCCAATGGTATTGATGTCTTGAATGCAAAATACTTCCCAAATCTTCCTGCACGGCGGAACGGATTAAGGTGCCCCGATTCATGACCGATGCGATCTTCTCAAGACCTTGACAAACTTGGATCCCATCTACAGAGGTTTCAATAGCCGGGAAGGTACTTAGCATCTCTTTTACCATTAAATCATATGGCTTATTTTCCAGTAAAGCTCGATAAAGCCAACTGCTTATCTGTTGCCTGCCCCCTGTAATGAAACCTGTTCCGCTGTAATCATTTCTCAATAAATCATTAAAAAAGGTGATCCAATGATCACTGTAATCAGTCGATTGTGAAAGTAATTGATCAACTAACTCTTTCCTCTTTTCTGGATTCTCATCCGCAACGAACTCATCGAGATCCTCTACGGTTGGCAGAAGCCCAAGTAGATCCAAGGATACGCGTCTAAAAAACTCCGCGTCGTTTACTCTTACTATGGGCCTTGTTGATTTCGAATCCCTGTCCAACGCGAGCACTTTATCGATGGGATTGAAGCCATCTTCGACATTAAAGTCTATTTTCGATATCGATAATTGAAGCGGTACCTGGTAATGATCGCCGTCAAAATTGAACCCGTCTTCCCACTGCAAGCCCTGATCGATCCAATCTCTCAGTGTCTTAATCTCCCTAGCCGTAAGTTGGCTCCTCTCAGGAGGTGGCATCTGCAACTCGGCATCATCCGATCCAAGCCTCTTGATCAATTCTGATTCATCAGCGTTTCCGGCTTCAACGATTCCTTGCTTAAGAATTTGATCCCGATCTCGAATCGCAAATCCCCCTTTAGCATCCCCGCCACGATGACAATCTAGACAATACTTCTTGAAGATAGGCACGACTTCATGGGCAAAGTCAACCAGCTTGGGATCGTTAGCAACAGCACGTGCGTTACCGATCAAGAGTGAGCTAGCCAAGCCAAGCAAGACCAAAAAAATAGCGGTAATCATTCGATCACGCGTTAACAGTGAGATACTAAAGTGAAAATGACTAAGGAACCAAACGTTTGACTCACTCTCGAATAAGCAACAGTGCAGAAAATTGGTGGCCGATGAAACTGTCCATTCACGCTGAAATTTGGATTTTTCGTATTAACCGCGCCAGAGCTTACGGCCAATGCCAGGTTGGTAGTTCGTCCAGTTTCCATCCACAGAGATATCGGTATCGATCACGTTGATATAAGAAGCGAGCTTCGCATCTAAATTATCAAGATGATGGAGAACGAGTGCCTCCAATGTAGCGGGTAATCTTGGACTACCGTATTCCAATGACCCATGATGGCTGACGATTAAATGCTCTAACTGATGTTTTAAACTAGCCTCGACTAATTCTGGTTGTCGCTGAGAAACGTCAAAAATTTTCTCGCTGAGCATCTGGACACCTATCACTATGTGCCCAACCAATTGGCCTTGGTCCGTGTAGGTCGTTTCCCCGGAACTCGAAAGCTCCTTGATCTTCCCCAGATCGTGCAGAAAAGCTCCATAAAGCAAAAGATCACCATCGAGTTGTGGATAGCGTGGAGCAACTATTTTTACCAATTCCATGAGATCGACTGTGTGTTGCAATAAGCCGCCTGGAAAAGCGTGATGATGACTAACGGCCGCAGGTGCCCGCTGGAGTGCTTGCACAAAATCGGAATCTGCTAAAAATGCTTCTCCGATTGCTTGTAATGCGGGATCCTTCACACTCTTCAGCATGCTGCATAATTGCTCGAAAAGTTGATTTGCTCTCTCTGAATCAAATCTTTCGAAATCCGCCAAATCTACTTGACTGGGATCGATCCGCTCCACAGCGGTCAAAATCATTTGCAGACTACCGTTATGGATTTGTG
>JAYYHM010000236.1:0-4636 GCA_036148415.1 Planctomycetota bacterium | reverse complement strand
ACTTGGGGAGGCCCAGGAACTTCTACGAAACTTCCCACCCAAAGACTATCAATTGGCTTGGCACGTCGATGCTGCTTACCAATTCCAAACAGATTCCAACAACACTGTGACTGATCGAAGTAGTAACTGTAGTAAGTATTGTATTGATCTCCTGGCTCAAATCTCAAAGCGAACACCTGCGTCTGCCGTTGAATACCAGCAAGTGGCTCCCAGTCGCGCACCTTCACACCTGTACCTTCGTGACCGAATCTCCCGAAGGTTGCCTCCCGATTACCGATCCCAATCAAATGTGACAACTGCTCAACGGGTGGCTCATCTTTTCCTCTGCCGTAGGACCACAAAGAAAAGTTAAAACTTGTATTGACCCTGCCGTCCGCTAACCAAGTTGGGCCGTAATACCCAAAGGGTGTTGTAATGGGCGAATAAAATCCGAGCGTACCAGGCTGTGCATCCATCTCCATTACCCACAAACGGATTGGACGATCGGAACCAGATGTGGTGAAGCGAGTGTGAGCTGCAGACGGTCTCCAACGTTTTCGAATCACAGATCCCCCAGTCACCGAATCTCCATAAATCTCAATCCATAAGAACTTGCAATCCGATTCGCCATCAAGACAAGTGAGTTCAACATCCTGTTTACCTTTCTGCAGAACTTTGAATTCCCGGACTATCTCTTCACGAGCATTATTTGATGAAGGATCTAGGTTCACTTCAAATTTCTGATTACCAAAAGCGACTTGAAATTTGCCACCGTCGGGACCTCGAAGCATGACCAACCGGAATTGAGCGGTTCCAGTCTGCGTAGACCACCAAGCCCATTGGGCTGACTCACCCTGACTCCATCCCTCGATCCAACCAAAAGACTTTCCGCCATTAAGATTCGAAATATCAGGAACGTTTGATTCGCCAGCGGCCTTCAAACCCAGTTTTGGAAAAAAGGATTCATTGGGGGTGAGAAAAATTTGTTGGTTAATGCTCGGCTGCAATCGGTAAATTTGTTGCATGAACCCAGGTTCTTGACGATCAAGCGATTGGACGTCAGACCATTTCAAATCAGCACCCAATTGCCCCATACCAGCGGATAAAATCTCCTGAGAATCAACACGTTGGGAAAGAACCATCAGTAAAACAAGGGGCAGGAAACCGCGTATTGAAACTCCGCTTGGCTCTTGAAGATTCGGTCTAGGCATCTGCACTACACTCAATCCATGAATAAAAAATTAGCAGACAATTACATTAGACCGGCAGAGGGCGGAATCCGAGAGCTTCATCTCTCGGACCGAACGTTTGATCAAAAAAGGGAATCGCTGCAATTTGGTAAAGGTGTTACTGTTACTGGACCCTCGAGATGGCTCACGGGCCAAGACTTGGATAGTCTACCTCGTCTATTGTAGCCTGAATTACTCGAATTCAACGCATCGCAACCAGCATGCAGGAAACATGAAAAATTGCTCTTTGGTATCCAAAATGACTCTTGACCCTCAGCTGCAATACGCGACCAGAAAAACACTGTCATTCATTCCATTGCTGTTTTTTTGTTTTGTAGGCGAAATCTCAGCCATGGGCGTGGAGCGTTCAAATTGTCCTAACATTCTGCTCGTGATGGCAGACGATCTAGGTTGGAAAGATCTTCAGTGTCAAAATAATCCGAAACTGAAGACACCCCATATCGACAAACTCGCTCTTGAGGGCGTTCGGTTTACGGATGCTTATGCCGCAGCGCCAGTCTGCTCACCCACACGCGCGGCGATCATGACAGGCTTGGCTCCTGCTCGACTAAAAATTACTCAGCATGGCCCTGATGGCAAAGCCTTTTGGCCAGATAATCGTCTCGTTCAGCCACCTCCTTCAAGCAATGAGCTATCCCACGATCATGAAACGCTTGCCGAGCAGCTGAAAAAACAGGGGTATGCCACGGGCTTTTTTGGCAAGTGGCACCTTGGCGATTCGAAAGAATTCTGGCCGCTACACCACGGCTTCGACGTCAACTTGGGTGGTTGTGGCTATGGAGGCCCACCCACGTATTTCGATCCTTATCGCATCCCGACGTTGACTCCACGAAAAACGGGTGAGTACTTAACGGATCGCCTTGCTGATGAGACGATCACGTACATGAGAGCGAACCAGCAATCTCCAATGTTCATCTGTCTCTGGACTTACAATCCTCACTATCCGTTTGAAGCGCCGGAAGAATTGACTAAAGGCTTTATCGGTAAAGAAGGACTTGGCCTTAAAAATCCAATCTATGCGGCTCAACTCGAAGCTACAGACAGAGCGGTGGGCCGCGTATTATCGGAACTGGACAATCTTGATATCGCGAAAAACACGTTGGTGATTTTTACTAGTGATAATGGCGGATGGTCTGGAGCAACAGACAATCGCCCTTTAAGAAAGGGCAAAGGTTATCTGTATGAAGGTGGTCTTCGTGTTCCATTGATTATGCGATGGCCAGGACGGACTCAAGCTGGAACGACGAATTCAACTCCAGTAATCAGCATGGATCTCACGGCAACCATTCTTGATGCGGTGAAATCATCAAACCCCATAGAGAATCGAAGTCAAACAACGCAGCCCCAAACGGTTCCTGATGGGCTCTCCCTCTTACCTTTGCTCGATGGTAATCCCATCTCTCGATCCGACCTCTTTTTCCACTATCCCCATTTTGCGTTCCATAAAGATAATCGCCCTGGCTCAGCGATACGAAGTGGACCATACAAACTGATCTTCAATTACGATGATTCCTCCGTGGAACTTTATGATCTTCAGGACGACATTAGTGAAAGCAAAAACCTCTCAGAGAGCCACCAAGAGCTGACAGCCAGCCTGCTGTCCAAGCTCGATCAATGGCTTACCGTAGTGAAAGCTGACCGTCCGACTCCACGGGTGAAGGGGGACTCTAAGTAATCACGAGATGGTTACCGAAAAGAGGATGGCGGCCCCTCTTCTAGAGAACCATCAATGCGGTTAATTTCGCCCAATGATCATGAGATTCATGATTCAATCTCAAAGCCCTTGCGATAATCTCTGGCAACAAGGCTCTGAGCGAGAGGATCGCCTACCACGGTTTGTTTCTCTGAGTCCCACTGGATCGCTCGATTCAACCTTGCTGCGATTCCCGCCAGATGACAGGTACTCAGCGCTCGGTGATGGCTATAGACATCGGAGATCGGCTCTTTTCGATCCCGAACACTTTCAAAGAAGTTGCTGAAGTGATCGACTAGCGTCCGATTCTTATAGGCTCTCTCGAGCGCACCGTTTGGCAATGGGTTATTTTTCAGATCCTCGACGGGTTCACCGCT
Organism: Planctomycetota bacterium; assembly: GCA_036148415.1. Lineage (GTDB taxonomy): Bacteria > Planctomycetota > Planctomycetia > Pirellulales > Pirellulaceae > Rubripirellula. The sequence goes on along the minus strand of JAYYHM010000236.1, from coordinate 1,337 downwards.
TAGCCGTCCGCGGTTAACGAAAATACGCCCTTTGGTTCCTTCAAAAAGAATACCATTACCACCATCATGACGAATCTCAATTTCAACGCCGTCATCGAATTTTGCAACGATCTGAAACTGAGTTGCAGTGTTGTACTTTGAAGGATCAACAGGATATCCGTCCTTGAATTCAACGGGATGCGCAACCTTCAACGGGGTTACACTCGCTGGGCCTGTTTCCGTCTTCCCGAGGCCCCAGGTAGCAATATCAACATGGTGCGCGCCCCAATCTGTCAGCTTGCCACCCGAGTATTCATACCACCAACGGAACTCGTAATGGCATCTTGACCAACTCTGCGTTTCCCCATTGGGTCCAGCTTTGTAACGAAAAGGGACATCGGCAACAGGTCCCTGCCACTGATTCCAGTCTAAGTGATTTGGAGCTTTGGCGGCAGGGATTTCCGGACTCGTTGGAGCTCCCCCAATGCTACACGTCGCTTTTTTCAATGTTCCTAATCGCCCCTCTTGGATGAGTGCAATCGCTTGGATGAATTGCGGCCCACTTCTTTGCTGAGTCCCAATCTGAACGATCCTTCCCGTTTGTTCACAGACTTCACAGATTTGACGACCTTCATCAATCGTCAAAGTCATGGGCTTCTCACAATAAACATCCTTTCCCGCTCGCATCGCCTCGATCGCAATTTTTGCGTGCCAGTGATCGGGGGTGGTAATGTGCACGATGTCAATTTTTGGGTTGTCAAGAATCGCCCGATAATCCGCTTGAATCTTGGGAAGCTGACCTTGCCACTGCTTAACCAATCCAGCGGCCATCCCTCGCCGATTGGAATCCGCATCACAGACAGCGATATAGTCGCCGTGCTTGACGAAATCCGGAGCTGATCCATAGGGCCGATCAATTCCAGTGGCCTTCTGACACCACCGGCTACCTGTGCCCACAACACCGAGAGTTGGTCGTTCATTCGACGATTGGAATGCAGTCGCTCGAGTCAGCTTGGGAAGTAATACGGAAGCACCGGCAAATCCAAGTGTGGATTTTAGAGCTATACGCCTAGAAAGAGATTGATTCGTCTTATAGGGAGAGGTCATAAGAATTATCGATGAAGAGTTGAATGCGGGGTCTGACCAAGTCAACGCGGGTCTTCCGGTGGAGATGATACCAGATTCATAAGAGAATACGGGAGATGTAGCCATGCAATTGGTAGCAATGCCTTCGCTGCCCGAGGTGCCACCTGTGTGCTTATGAAAAGCGTGGTCTTTGGGTGTGATCGCGAACGTCCCAGTCCTCGGCTTCTAGCATTGACTGATCTGATCGTTTTCTGCTAGTTCTCCTGACGGTG